>DASYYD010000022.1:0-2876 GCA_035934195.1 Allostellaceae bacterium
AGGATCGCCTCGGCGCCGCGCAGCGCGCTCGGCAAGACGACGAGGGCGCCGTTCAGCCCGACCAGCTGGCCGGAAATCGCGATCGTGCCGGAAATGCCCTTCTGCGAGCTCGCGGTCACGATGCTGTCCGGCGAGGCGAAATATGCGTTGGCGATGATGCCGATGTTGCCGCCGTTGCCGCCATTGGCATTGGCCTCGATCTTGCTGCCGTCGGCCAGCACGACGAGCGGCGGGTCGATCGTGATGTTGCCGCCGTTGCTCGCGACCCCCGGGCCGCCGCTCGAAGTCGTGATCTCGCCGCCGCTCAGATACAACAGATCGCCGATCGACAGGATGATGTTGCCGCCCTTGGCCGTCGCGCCCATCGTCGAGATGCTGGCGCCGTCGAAGATCTCGGTCGTGCCGGCGCTGATCGCTATGGAACCGGCGTTGCCGCTGCCGCGCGAGCGCACCGTGATTTGAGGTCCCGAGCCTGAGAGGACGATGTCGCCCGCGGTAATCTGCACCTCGCCGCCGGTACCGGTGCTTCGCCGACCCGTCTGCGCATTGATCCCGGTGACCCGCCTGCCCTGCGATACGCCATCGATCGACAGCAGCCCGCCGACCGCGACCGCGACATCGCCGCCATTGCCGGCGCCGGACGTGCTGCTCGAGATCTCGCCGCCGTCAGCGATCGACAGCTCGTCGGCCATAACCGACACGGCGCCTGCATTCCCGGCCGCTGCCTTTTTTCTCCCACGGGCCGGAAAAGCTTCCGAGGTGATTCCGGTAAAGAACTTCTCGCCTGTACCATCGATCGAAAGCAGGCCTGCGACGTTCACGGTAACATTTCCGGCATTGCCCTTGCGACGGGTCCCGCTCGATATCGAGCCGTCATCGAGAATCGACAGGCTGCCCGCGCTTACAATCACATTGCCGGCCTTTCCGGAATGGGCGGCCTCTGAGATAATTCCGGTCCGAGAATTTGGATTTCCCGATGCGCCGTCGATTGTCAGTTCGCCGGCGACGGCGACCGAAACGCTGCCGGCCTTGCGCTTGGTAAAGGTGGCGCTGGAAACCAAGCCGTTGGCGAGGATCGTCAGGCTTCCGGCACTTACGCTCACCCTGCCTGCCTTCCCGGTACTGTGGCCGGCGGCGCTGGAAAATATGCCGGGCGGGGTTTGCGGGTTCACCGATGGCCCGTCTATCTCGAGAAGCTGATTGACGCGGACCGAGACGTCGCCGGCATTGCCGTGACTGAAGGATTGGCTCGCGATTCGGCCATTGCCCGCCATCGACAATTCATCGGCTGACACCGAGACCCGGCCGGCATCCCCGGTCGAGACGCCGCCGCTCGTTGTCGGGAAGTCGTTGGATGTGATGCCGGTAACCGAGCCCGTGCCGAAGACCGACAGCAGACCTCCAACGCGCACCTTCACGCTGCCGCCGTTGCCGGCGCCGAATGTCGCGCTCGAGATTTCGGTCGCGAATTCAGGGGTTCCCGAGCCTCCGTCGATCCGCAGCCTTCCTGTCACGTCGACGACGACATTGCCGCCATTTCCGGCGTCGAAAGCATTGCTGGAGATCCGGCCGCCTGCCAGCATCGTGAGCCTGCCGGCCTTGACCGTTACCTTGCCGCCATTGCCGTCGTTCGATAATGAGTTCGCGTGGACAGAGGCGTTGTGGCTCAAGGTGATCGCGCCGTCGACCTGCAACAGGATCTCGCCGCCGTTCCCGGCGCCAGCATTGTCGGCGTCGATGTTGCTCGCGTCTATCTTGAGCGAGCCGGCGCGCATGAAGATGCTGCCGCTGCGTGCCTGATTGATCGCGACATTAAGGAATGCGCCGCCACTGATTGCGACCGGGCCGTAGGCGGCGACCGTTGCCGCCGGCCCGTGCAGCGGATCGACCGGGATTTCGCCTCGGCCGGCGGCGCTGGCGATATGGATCACGCCGCCGTGTGCCGCGAGCGTGCCGCCGGCGATCGTCACCGGCCCGCCGACGAGCCCGAGGGTGCCCTGGACGCCGACATCGATCGTGCTGCCCGCGACCGTGATCGCCGGCGGCGCCGCGTTGAGAAAGCCGAAGGCGGCCGGCGCTGCGGCGCTGAAGGTGCTGCCGGCGGGATGACTCGCCGAGAAGATCGCCCCGTCGGAGAGCTTCACGTAGTCGGCCGTCGAGGCGTGAAAGCTGCCGCTGACGTTGATGCTCGCATGCGCCCCGAAGACGATGCCGAACGGGTTGACGAGAAACAGGTTGGCGCCCTGGATCGCCGAGACGATGGTGCCGTCGATCGAGGACGGGTTGCCGCCGGTCACCCGGCCGATGATGTTGGCGATCCCCGCCGGCCCGCTGAAGGTCGCGCTCTCGCCGGTCATCAGCCCGAACTTGCCGAAGCTCTGAAAGAGGTTGGCGCCGACTTGCTTGCCGAGGCTGGCGCCGATCGTGTAGCTGGGGCCGGAAAGCGTCTGCGCCGGCGACAACGTGCCGTCGATCGTGATGCTCTGCGCCGCCGCCGCCCGCGGCAACAGGGCGGTGAAAACCGCCAGGGCGACGAGGAGCCTCGGCGCGGCAAGGTGCTGTCTCACGCGCAAACCTCCCCGATCGCTCGACTATGCCGCAGCCGCCGCCATCCGTCCAGCGCGCCGGCCGCGCTCGCTCAGCCGCAGCGCATAGCAAGGCGGATCGCGGTATGGCGGGGCAGGGCGGGCAGGGCTCGGCCGGCCGCGCCGGGGGCGCCCGCGGCGGCGCGCGGGGCGAGATAGAGCGCCGGCAATACCGCCTCGGGGTCCTGCGGCCGCCCGCCGCGGCCGCCCGCGACAAAGCTCGATTGCGGCAAGCCGCGGCGCGCCGCGCAGCTCGTCCGCAGGATCGCCTCGGCGCCGCGCAGCGCGCTC
>DASYYD010000052.1:0-1786 GCA_035934195.1 Allostellaceae bacterium
GCAAAGACGCCGGCTGCCGGCAGTTCGAAATTTTTCAAAGCGCCTTCGACCCCGACAAGTTCGTCCTCATGGAGCTGTGGGAGAGCGAGGAGGCGCTCGTCGCGCACGCGAAATTGCAGCCCGCCCGCCCGCCCTTGGCCCCCGGGTTGCGGGCCGATGCCGGCGAGCGCGAGGACTACACCTACAACCGCACCCGCTGACGCCTTATAGTGGCGGTACGGCGGGAGGCCGCCGCCCGCAGGGGGGCCATGCCGCACATTCGGTTCAAGGGCGCCGCAACATGAGCGGCAAACCGGCTCGCGCCGTCCGCAAGCCGACCGCAACCCCCGCGGTCGCCGAACTCGAAGCGCGCGTCGCGGCGCTCGCGGCGGAGTTGCGCGAAGCCCGCGAGCAGCAGGCCGCCGCCGCCGAAATCCTGCAGATCATCAATTCGTCGCAAGGCGACCTCGCGCCGGTGTTCGACGCGATCCTGCAAAGGGCACATGATCTCTGCGGCGCGACGCTGGGTGCGCTCGGCCTCTTCGAGGACGAAAGCTGGCGGGCGGTGGCGACGCACGGCTATCCGGAATCACTCGCGGCAACGCTCCGGCAAGCCTCGCGGGCGACTGACAATCCGCTGATCCGCCCGCTCGCCGAGGGTGCCCGGCGGGCCCAATTTCCGAACGTGGCGCGGCTCCATCACCCGATCGGGCACGCCGCCGCCAAGGCCGGCATTCGCACCGTGCTTGTCGTGCCGCTGCGCAAAGGTGCGGCGCTGCTCGGGACGATTTCCGCCTCCCGTCGCGAAGTGCGGCCGTTTTCCGAGGAAGAGATCGCGCTGCTCGAGAATTTCGCGGCGCAGGCCGCCGTCGCGATCGAGAATGCGCATCTGTTGACCGAAGCACGCGAAGCCTTGGAGCGGCAGACCGCGACGGCCGAAGTCTTGCAGGCGATCAACTCCTCTCCGGGCGACCTCGCGCCGGTGTTCGATTCCATCCTGGAGAAGGCGCACACGCTGTGCGGCGCGACGCGTGGCACCCTGTTTTTTTATGACGGCGACAAGTTCCGCGCGGCGGCAGCGCACGGCTATCCCGAAGAGTTGCTGGAACGGCTGCGCCAGGGGATCGACCCGCGGTGCGATACGACCGCCTTCACGCCGATCACCGAGGGAGCCCGCCTCGTCCACCATCCGGATCTGAGCCAGCTCGACGACCCGCTGGCCCGCGCCGTTTCCGGCCCCGGCGGCGTGCGCACCAACCTGCTGTTGCCGCTGCGCAAGGACGGCGTCCTGCTCGGCATGATCTCCTGCAACCGCGCGGAAGTGCGGCCGTTCTCCGACAAGGAGATCGCGCTGCTCGAAAACTTCGCGGCGCAGGCCGTCATCGCGATGGAGAACGCGCGGCTCTTGGGCGAGCTGCGCGAGAGCCTCGAACACCAGCGCGCCATCGCCGAACTCGTGCAGACGATCAATTCGTCCCCCGGCAATTTGCAGCCGGTCTTCGACGCGATGGTGGAGAAGGCGGTGCAATTGACCGGGGCCGCCAACGGGTTGCTGCGCACCTTCGACGGGGAACTGCTCCACCTCGCCGCGGCCTACGGCGAGCCGAAGTCGATCGAGCAGGCGCGGCAGCTCGGGCCGGTCGCGGCGAGGCGCGGCCAATTGCTCGGCCGCATTCTCGATGGCGAACGCGTCGTCCACGTTCCGGACGTGCGGGAAACCGACCTCTACCGCAACGATCCGATGGCGCGCGAGAGGCTCGATCTGTGGAATACCCGCAGTTGGCTCACGGTCGCGCTGCGCAAGGAA
>DASYYD010000053.1:0-4249 GCA_035934195.1 Allostellaceae bacterium
GACCGCCTGGCGGCCGCGCCACGACACGGACGAGGAACGATGAGCGAGGCGAACGCCGGCAGCAAGGAGGAAGCCGCGGCCACATTGATTCTGGCGCTGCCGAACGGGCGCATTCTCGGCGAGGTGATGCCGCTCCTGCGCCGCGTCGGCATCATGCCCGAGCCGGAATTCGACGACCCGGGCTCGCGCCGCTTGCGGTTTTCGACGAGCGAGCCCGGCCTCGACCTGATCCGGGTGCGCAGCTTCGACGTCGCCACCTACGTCGCCTTCGGCGTCGCGCAATTGGGCGTCGCCGGCAACGATGTGCTGATGGAATTCGACTATTCAGAAATCTATGCGCCGCTCGACCTCGACATCGGCCATTGCCGGCTCGCCGTCGCCGCCCCCGAGGATTGGGCCGCGCGCGAGGACCGGCGGCGCTGGAGCCACATCCGCGTCGCCACCAAATACCCCGAAGTGACGCGCCGCCATTTCGCCGCCCAGGGCGTGCAGGCGGAATGCATCAAATTGAACGGCGCGATCGAGCTGGCGCCGGCGCTCGGGCTGTGCCGGCATATCGTCGATCTCGTGCAGACCGGCGAGACGCTGAAGGCGAACGGCCTCGTCGAGGTCGAGCGGATCGCCGAAGTGAGCGCGCGGCTGATCGTCAACCGCCCGGCGCTGAAGACCCACCCGGAGGAGGTCGGCGGCTGGATCGAGCGCTTCCGCGGGGCGGTCGCGGCGGGGGCAGCGTAGCATTCGCGGTTTGTCATTTCGAGCGAAGCGAAGCAATCTCGCGCCAGGCATGCAAAGGCGGCACGAGATTGCTTCGACGCCCTGCGCGCGCCTCGCAATGACGGGCGAGACGGCTGATGCTCTGCTACACTCCATGACCTGTCTGCGGGCGAGAGGCGGATGGCGATAACGCTGTCGACGCGGGCGCCGGATTTCGAGGCCGCCTTCGCGGCGTTCCTCGAAGGGAGGCGCGAGAGCGAGGCCGATGTCGATGCCGCCGCCCAGCGCATCGTCGAGGATGTCGCGCGGCGCGGCGACGCGGCGCTCTTCGACTATACGCGCCGGTTCGACCGGGTCGATCTCGCGCAATTGCGCCTCGAGCCGCGCGAGATCGCCGCCGGCGCCGATGCGGCCCCCAGGGAGACGGTGGCGGCGTTGTCGCTGGCGGCCGAGCGGATCGAGAGCTTTCATCGCCGCCAGCTGCCGCTGCCGCTCGATTATGTCGACGGCGCCGGCGTGCGGCTGGCATTGCGCTGGCGCCCGATCGCCGCGGTCGGCCTCTATGTCCCGGGCGGCACCGCCGCCTATCCGTCTTCGGTATTGATGAACGCGATCCCGGCGCGCGTCGCCGGCGTCCCGCGCCTCGCGATGACGGCGCCGACCCCGGACGGGGTCTCGAGCCCGCTCGTCCTCGCCGCCGCTAGGCTCCTCGGCATCGACGAGATCTACCGCGTCGGCGGCGCGCAGGCGATCGCCGCCTTCGCCTACGGCACCGGGTCGATCCCGCGGGTCGACAAGATCGTCGGCCCCGGCAACGCCTATGTCGCGGCGGCGAAGCGCCGGGTCTTCGGCCGCGTCGGCATCGACATGATCGCCGGCCCCTCGGAGATCCTCGTCGTCGCCGACCGCAACAACGACCCCGCCTGGATCGCCGCCGATCTGTTGTCGCAGGCCGAGCATGACCGCGCCGCGCAGGCGATCCTGGTGACAGACGATTCGGCATTCGCCGCGGCGGTGGAGCGGGCGGTCGAGCGGCACCTGCGGAGCCTGCCGCGGGCCGACATTGCGGCCGCGAGCTGGCGCCAATTCGGCGCCGTCTTGATGGTGCGCGGTTGGGACGAGGCGGCGGAGCTCATCGACCGCATCGCGCCCGAGCATCTGGAGCTGGCGCTCGACGACGCCGAAGCACTCGCCGAGCGGGTGCAGCATGCAGGGGCGATCTTTCTCGGCCGCCACACGCCGGAAGCGATCGGCGACTATATCGCCGGCCCCAACCATGTGCTGCCGACGGCGCGCAGCGCCCGTTTCGCCTCGGGCCTCGGCGTCCTCGACTTCATGAAGCGCACGACGCTCGTCGGCTGCGACGAAGCGAGCCTCGAGGCGCTCGGCCCCCCGGCGATCCGGCTCGCCGAGGCGGAAGGGCTCGAGGCGCACGCGCTGTCGCTGAAGATCCGCCTGGCGCCGCGGCGGGCGGGCTAGAGGCATGGCCGAAGACGCGCAACGGATCGCCGAGATCACGCTCGACGAGCATACCGTCGTGCGCCGCAGCCCCGAGATCGAGCACGAGCGGGCAGTCGCGATTTCCGATCTCCTGGCCGAAAACCGTTTCGCGCCCGCCTCCGGGCGCCGCGGGCCGTTCCGGCTGCATCTCGGGATCGAGGGCGACCGGCTCGACATCGCCATCCGCTCGCTCGCCGACGGCGGCGGCGAGACGATCCCCTTGCCGCTCAAACCCTTCCGCCGCATCGTCAAGGACTACTTCATGGTCTGCGAGAGCTATCATCAGGCGGTCAAGGGATCCAATTTGAGCCAGGTCGAGGCGATCGACATGGGCCGGCGCGCCTTGCACGACGAAGGTTCCGAGCGCCTCGCGCTGCGGCTTTCCGACAAGGTCGCGATCGACCACGACACGGCGCGCCGCCTCTTCACGCTGATCTGCGTGCTGCACCTGCGGGGATGACGGCGCCCCTTCTCGCGCTCGCCTCGGGCTCGCCCCGCCGTCTCGAGCTGTTGCGGCAGATCGGCCTCATGCCGGACCTTGTCGACCCGCCAGAAATCGACGAGCGCCCGCGCCGGGGCGAATTGCCGGCCGCGCACGCGATGCGGCTCGCCGTCGAAAAGGCCGAGGCGGTCGCGCCGCGTCATCCGGGCGCCTTCATCCTCGCCGCCGACACCGTCGTCGCCTGCGGCCGGCGCATTCTGCCGAAAGCGCTCGACGAAGCCTCTGCCCGGCGCTCGCTCGCTCTCCTTTCCGGCCGGCGCCACCGCGTCCATGGCGCGCTCGCGCTCGTCACCCCGGAGGGTGGGCTGGCGCGCCGCCGGGTCACCAGCCAGGTCGCCTTCAAGCGCCTCACCGAAGCCGAACTCGCCCTGTACCTCGCGACCGGGGAATGGCGGGGCAAGGCCGGCGGCTATGCGATCCAGGGCCGCGCCGCGGCTTTCGTGAGCTGGATCTCCGGCTCCTATTCGAACGTGGTCGGGCTGCCGCTCTACGAGACGGCGCAGCTGCTCCATGGCCGCGGTTATCGCCCGCCGTGCCAGCCGAACTCTTGATCGCGGCTGGCCCCGGCGAGTGGCGGGCGGCGCTCCTCGAGGGCGCTGCGGCGGTCGAGCTTTATGTCGAGCGCGGCGACCGCTGCGAAGCGGGCAGCCTCCATCTCGGCCGCGTCCTGCGCCTCGTACCCAACCTTTCCGCCGCGTTGATCGATATCGGCGACGAGCGGCCGGCTTTTCTGCCGCTCGGCGAGATGCTGCGGCGCGGGCGGCCGGTCGAGGAGGGGGCGCGCGTCATCGTGCAGATCCGGCGCGAGGCGCAAGCCGGCAAGGCGGCGCGCGCGACGATGCGGATCACTGCGGAGCAGGCGATCGAGGCTCGCGCCGCGGCGCTCGATCCGCCGGCCCGACTCGATCCCGCGGCGGGCTTCGCCCAAGGGCTGGCGCGCGCGCTGACGGCGAAGCCGGAGCGCGTCGCCGCCGACGATCATGCCGCGATCGCGGAGATCCGCGCCGCCTTTCCGGCGGCTGCGGTCGAATACCTCGCGGCGCCGGATTGGCCCGTCGATCTCGACGCGCTCTTCGACGAGGCGCTGATGCCGAGCCTGGCGCTTCCCGGCGGCGGCACTTTGCACATCGAGGCGACGCAGGCGGCGACCCTGATCGATGTCGACAGCGGCGGCGCTGCCCCGCTCGCCGCCAATCTCGAAGCCGCGGCGGCGATCGCCCGCGCGCTGCGGCTGCGCAACATCGGCGGCGGCATCGTCGTCGATTTCATCGGGCTCGACAGCAAACAGGCGCGCGAGCGGGTGCGCGCCGCGCTCGCCCGCGCGCTCGCGCCCGACCCGGCGGGCGGTAGGGTTCTCGGCTGGACCCGGCTCGGCCATCTCGAATTGGTGCGCCCGCGCCGCGGCCGGCCGCTCGCCGAGGCGCTCGGCGAAAGGGCGCATGGCGGCCTCGTCAAGAGCGCCGCGACGCTCGCCTTCGCGGCGCTGCGCGCGCTCGCGCGCGCGGCCCGCGCCGAGCCGCATCGCGACTGGCG
>DASYYD010000054.1:0-2467 GCA_035934195.1 Allostellaceae bacterium
GAAGAGCTTTCGGCCGCCGAATAGATCGCCATATTGTGGGGCGCGGCCGAGTGGCGAGGACGGGATGAGCGAAGCGGCCTTCGGGCATATGACGGTCGAGGAATTCCTCCTATGGGAGGACGGCACCGACACCCGCTACGAACTGATCGACGGCCTGCCGGTGGCGATGGCGCCGCCGGCCCGGGCACATGGCATGCTGTCCGCCCGGCTGGGCGGGGCCATTGACGCAGCGCTGCGACCGCGTCGCCCATGCGCTGTTCACACGGAAGCAGGCCTCGGCCAGTCCCAACGCAACGATACCTGCTGGATCGCCGATCTGGCCGTCACCTGCGACCCGCATCGTCTCGGCGGGCAGCTGGTCGAGAGACCAATCCTGATCGTCGAGATTCTGTCGCCCGGCACCGAGCGTCACGATCGGCATACCAAACTGCCCGCCTATCGGCAGATCGCCAGCGTCGAGGAGATTCTGCTGATCGATTCGCAAGAGGCCTACGCCGAGATCCTGCGCAAGAGCGGCGACAATTGGATAACCGAACTGGTGCAGGGGCTCGGCGCGAGCTTGCGGCTCGCTTCGGTCGATCTCGAAATCGCGATGGCGCAGCTTTATGACGGCATCGAGATCGCCGAGGCCGGCTGAACCTGCCGTACGACATGCTCGACCGCCTCTACGCGCGCACCCTGGCGCTGGCCGCGAGCCGGCACGCGATGGTGGCGCTCGTCCTCGTCGCCTTCGCCGAAAGCTCGTTCTTTCCGCTGCCGCCCGATCTGCTGCTGATCCCGATGGTCATCGCGCGGCCGCGCCGGGCGTTTGCGATCGCCGCGGCGGCGACCCTAGCCTCGGTGGCGGGAGGCTTTCTCGGCTATGCGATCGGCTATTTCCTCTTCGACGCGATCGGCCGGCCGGTGCTGCAGTTCTACGACGCGATGGACAAATACGAGGCGCTCAAATCTGCGTTCCACGAATGGGGCGTGTGGATCATCCTGATCAAGGGGCTGACGCCCATTCCCTACAAGCTGATCACGATTGCTTCGGGAGTTGCGCAGTTCCCGCTGGTGCCGTTCGGCCTCGCCTCGCTCGCTTCGCGCAGCATCCGGTTTTTCCTGCTCGCGGCGCTGCTCTGGCGGTTCGGCGAGCCGGTGTGCGTCTTTATCGAGCGCCGGCTGATGCTGGTGACGAGCCTCTTCGCGGCGGCGCTCGTCGGCGGCTTCGTGGCGCTGCGCTATCTGTGAGGGGATAGGGCATGAACCGCGCCTTTCCCGCCTTTGTCCTCATCGCCGGCGCGGTCGTGCTCGGCGCGGCGCTCCTCTCGCAACATTGGGGCGGCCTCGCGCCCTGCGAACTGTGCCTCTACGAGCGCTGGCCGTGGGACGCGGCGGTCGTCATCGCGCTGCTCGCCCTCGTCGTCGGCAGCGAAGCCGGCCTGCCGTGGGTGGCGCTCGCCCTCTCCCTTGTCTTCGTCCTCGGGACGGGGGTCGCCTTCTACCATGTCGGGGTCGAGCAGCACTGGTTCGCCGGCCCCACGGCCTGCACCGCCCCGGCCAAGGCGGCGCAGACCCTCGACGAATTGCGGGCGCAATTGATGCATGCGCAGCCGGTGCGCTGCGACGAGCCCGCCTGGACGCTGTGGGGCGTCTCGCTCGCCGGCTGGAACTTCCTCGCCTCGTTCTCGATGGCGATGATCTCTTTCGCCGCGGCATACCTCGCGCGCGGCCGGCGGCGGAGGGAAGCATGAGCCGCCCGCCCTATCTTCCCGGCGACCGGGCGCAAAACGCCGAGATCGCCCGCATGCTCCGCGTCGACCATGCCGGCGAATACGGCGCGACGCGCATCTACGAGGGCCAGCTCGCCATCCTGGAGAGGCGTCCGGCAGCGCGCCCGCTGCGCGAGATGGCCGAGGCCGAAAAGCGCCACCTTGCCGAATTCGAGGCGATCCTCGCCGAGCGCCGCGTCCGCCCGACCCTGTTGCAGCCCGTGTGGTCGCTCGCCGGTTGGGCGCTCGGCGCGGCGACGGCGCTCTTGGGCGAGCGCGCGGCGATGGCCGCGACGGTCGCGGTCGAGGAAGTGATCGACGAGCATTATCGCGCCCAGGCCGAGCGGCTGGGCGGGGAGGAGCCGCAATTGCGCGAGAAGATCCTCGCCTTCCGCAAGGATGAACTCGCGCACCGCGATACGGCGCTCGCCGCCGGCGCCGCGGAGGCGCCGGCCTACGACCTCCTCTGCGCCGCGATCAAGGCCGGTTCGCGCCTCGCGATCTGGCTGTCGACGCGGCTCTAGAGCAATTTCCTATCTAACGTACCCGGCGTGAGCGAGATAATGTCGGCATTCGTCGGCGGAGAAGTGGTCGAGCAACTCGCCGATTCGGGTCCACAGCGCCGGGATTGAGCGTTCGGCGGCCTTGCGCAGCAGGGCCTTGAGTTTGGCGAAGAGCAGCTCGATCGGGTTGAGGTCGGGGGAGTAGGGCGGCAG
>DASYYD010000055.1:0-31007 GCA_035934195.1 Allostellaceae bacterium
GGTGATGTGCTGGCCCAAGCGGTCGAGATTGGCGATGCCGAACTCCTCCATCATCTCGACGAGCCGCCGGCTGCCTTCGTCGTTGCAGGCGGCGAGCGCGTAGACGTCGCCCTCGACCTGCAAGGGCTCGCGCACATTGGCGCGGACGATGCGCAACAGGTCCTCGTTCATCTTGCCTTCGCGCGCCAATGCCATCAGCGGGATCGACAGCCCCTCCTCGAACACTTGGCGCCCGTCCGGCCCCATGCCGAGCCCGCCGATATCGACGACGTGCACGGTGCTGGCGAAAAGGCCCACGGGCTCGCCGCCGAGAAAACTCGGGCTGACGACGGTCAGATCGTGCAGATGGCCGCAGGTCAGCCACGGGTCGTTGGTGATGTAGTGGTCGCCCTCGCGCATCGTCGCGAGCGGGAAGGCGTCGAGGAAGTGCCTGACCGCCGCCGCCATCGAGTTGACATGGCCGGGGGTGCCGGTGACCGCCTGCGCCAGCATGTTGCCGTCCTTGTCGAAGACGCCGGCCGAGAGGTCGCCCGCCTCGCGCACGGTCGTCGAGAAGGCGGTGCGCACGAGCGTCTGCGCCTGCTCCTCGACGACCGCGATGAGGCGCGACCACATGATCTGCAGATGGATCTGCGAGAGCGCGGTGTTGGGTATCGACGGCATCGCGGTCATCCCTTCTTCGGCCGAAAGGATTCTAGGGTCGCGGCGCGAGGCGCGCAATGCGCGCGCAGTTCGTGTAGGCTCGCGCCAACGGATCCGCCAGGGAGCGGTCATGGCCGAGCAGGCGGGCCCTCGGGTCACCTCCGCTTATGGGCGGAGGCGGCGGGCCGTTGCGTGATGCTAAGAAGGAGAATTCGAGATGTTCAGCCACATCATGATCGGGAGCAATGATATCGACCGGTCGAAGAAATTCTACGACGCCCTCTTTGCGGCAATGGGCGCGCAGCCGGGCACCGTGGACGCCAGAGGCCGTCTGGCTTATTCGCACAACGGCGGCCGATTCATGGTCTCCAGACCGATCGACGGCAAGCCGGCGAGTTCCGCCAACGGCGGCACCATCGGCTTTGTGATGAGCGACGCCAAAATGGCCGAGGCGTGGCACAAGGCCGGCGTCGCGAACGGCGGCAAGTCGATCGAGGATCCGCCCGGCGTGCGTCCGAATGGCGCCTACCTCGCCTATCTTCGCGACCCCGATGGCCACAAGATCGTCGCGGTCGCCCGGTAACGCGACCCGGCTTTACCGCGAGCGAAACTGAGCAGGGCCGTTCCGGAGGGCGGCGGCGAACCACCGCCGCCCTCCGGTTATGCCCTCCGACCGGACTCTCTAGAAGAAGACAAAGGACCGGACCACGACGTTCCTGCGGCATCGGGCGTCGGCGGGCGCGGTCGGGTCGACGCAGGCAGTATGGAATGACCAGCGCGAAACAGAGCCGTCGGTCACGGAATCATAGCATTTGAGCATCGAGACCTCGGTCGGCCTCTGCCGGGGGAACCAGTACCACTCGTGGCCGGGACGGTAGGTGAAGCGGGTGGTCTCGCCGACGCGGTCGTCGTAGATCCGGTAGTTGGTGATGTAGGGCTGGTCGGCGAAGGACGGCCAGGCGCAAAGCACGAAAGGAAACTGCTCGACCGTCTCCATCGGCTTCGCGAGGTTGATCGACACGAAGCGCCGCGACATCTTCCTGTCGGCCTCTGCCTCCGTGTAGTGCTGCGTGCGCCCGAAGTTCCGCAGGTTCCTGGTCAGCAGTTCGCGGCAGCGCACGCGGCCGCTGTTGTCGTTCAGGTCGTTGTGCACGAGGTTGGCGTAATTGGCGTTCACGCCCGGGTTGTTGCTGTCCTGGTCTTCCGTCCGATCGCCTGTGTAGTCCTTGTCGAAGACGTCGTGGTTGTAGACCAGCGCATCGGTCGCATCCGGGAAGAAATCGAGCAGCAGCTTCTCGATCTCGGGGTAGAACACGCGCTCCACCTCGGCCGCATCGTAGAAGTTCGAGCACTCGGACTCGAGGTGCGCCAGCGACAGGCCGAGCCGGTCCATGCATTCGGGGCTGTTGGGCGAGAGGTCCGGATAGTACTCGCCGATGCGCCGCGCATCGCGCATCACCTGCGGGAAATAGAGGTCCCGCCGCCGGTTGCCCTTCTCGTTCTGGCGCAGGACCGCCGCCATGTCGGCGCGCGCCGGGTCCCGCCAGAGGGCGTTGGACGGGACGACGGAATAGGTCGGCCGCTCGTAGACGGTATAGGGCAGCGGCAGCGCCAGGCCGCCTTTCGGGGCTTTGATGCTGTTCGACCGGCGGATGTACTTGATGCACTCGTCGTAGTCGCGGAACCCGAGCCCCCATCGGGTCTTGATCGGGCCCGGCGGCGCCTGGTCGATCATGTCGATGACGCGCTGGCCCTCGCCCGCGGCGATCTCCGCCAGCGCGTCCTCCAACGCCGCGGCGGTTCCCGCGTCGCCCTCCCGGTCGAACGCCATGTAGGATAGGCCGCCATGCGCCGCGATGGGCGGCGGCTGCCCTTCCGTGCGCTGGAGCGGCGGCACATAGGCCGAGGACGCTCTCTCCGTATCCACCGTAACGTCGTTGTTGTCTGCGACCTCGAACTGGCTCATGGCACACCTCCGGTCATCTCGGCCTCAGCGTGGCACACGCAGCCGCTCTTTTCCAGACCGTGCGATGGGCGGCTTGCGGTGCGAAGGCGCCGCCTGCCGCAACGAGCGAGAGTACGAAAAACGCGCGAGAGCCGGCTGTCCGTCCGCAGAAGGCGGAAATTCGAGCTAAGGCGTTGCCTGATTTCGTGTAGGCTGCTCCGGGAGGCGGCTTCCAAAGGGAGCGCGGGATCATGGCCGAGCAGGCGGGCGCGGAGCGCGTTCACACCTATTGCGGGCTGTGCATCGCCCGCTGCGGCGCCGTCGCGGTCGTCGAGGACGGCCGCTTCACCCGCCTCGACCCCGATCCGGGGCACCCGACCGGCGCGGCGCTCTGCGCCAAGGGCCGGGCCGCGCCGGAACTCGTCTATCATCCGGAGCGGCTGACCCACCCGCTGCGCCGCACCCGCCCGAAGGGTGACCCCGACCCCGGCTGGGAGCGCATCTCCTGGGACGAGGCGCTCGATTTGACCGCCGCCGCGATGCGCCGCGCCGCCGAGCAATACGGGCCGCAGGCCGTCGCCTTCACCGTTTCATCGCCCTCGACGACGGCGATCGCCGATTCCGTGGGCTTCGTCCGGCGCCTCGCGAACGCCTTCGGCACCCCGAACTGGGCCGTCTCGCTCGATGTGTGCGGTTGGGGCCGCCAATTCGCGACGCGCTTCACCTACGGCGTCGCGAGCGTCGGCGGCGGTACCGGCGGCGCCATGCCGGACATCGAGAACGCCGGGTTGACGATCCTCTGGGGCTACAACCCGAGCTTCACGCGCCTGACGCACGCGGCTGCCGTCGTCGAGGCGCTGAAGCGCGGCATGCGACTCATTGTCGTCGATCCTCGCCGCGTCGGGCTCGCCCAGAAGGCCGATCCGTGGCTGCGGCCCCGGCCCGGCACCGACGGCGCACTCGCCCTCGGCCTCGCCCATGTCATGATCGAGCGTGGCTGGTGGGACCGCGACTTCATCCGCGACTGGAGCAACGGGCCGCATCTGGTGCGCGCCGATACCGGGCGGTTTTTGACCGGGCGCGATCTCTCGGCCGAGGGCGACGCGCACCGGCTGTTCGCCTGGGACGCGGCGGAAGGCCGGCTCGTACCATACGACGCCGCGGCCGGCCGCTACGACGGCGACGGCGCCGGGCTCGCGCTCGACGGCGAATTCCGCATCGCGACGCGAGAGGGCGAGGTCGTCTGCCATCCGGCCTTCGAGCTCTACAAGCGGCTCTGCCGGCATTATCCGCCGGAGGCGGTCGAGGCGATCTGCTGGCTGCCGCGCGCCGAGATCGAGGAGGCCGCGCGCCTCCTCTGGCACTCGCGCCCGGTCTCCTACTACGCCTGGAGCGGCCACGAGCAGCACGCCAACGTGACGCAGACGGCGCGCGCGATGTCGCTCCTCTATGCTCTGACCGGCTCCTTCGACGCGAAGGGCGGCAACGTGCTCTTCCCCGCCCCCGCCGCCGCGCCGATCACCGGCGAGGAGCTGCCGTCGGCAAAACGCCTGGCCCCGGCATTGGGGCTCGCGGAGCGGCCGCTCGGGCCGGGTCGCGCGGGGTTTTTCGCGCCCCGCGAGCTGTACCGGGCGATCCTGGAGGGCGAGCCCTACCCGGTGCGCGCCGTCCTCGGCTTCGGCGCCAACATATTGCTGGCGCATGTCGATGGCGGCCACGGGCGGGAGGCGCTGAAGGCGCTCGATTTCTACGCCCATGCCGACCTCTTCATGAACCCGACGGCCGAAATGGCCGACCTGGTGCTGCCGGTCGCCTCGGCCTTCGAACGCGAGGCCTTGAAGATCGGCTTCGAGATCAGCGAGGCGGCGCAGTCGCTCGTGCAGCTGCGCCCAGCCGTCGTGCCGCCGCCGGGCGAAGCGCGCCCCGATACCGAGATCGTCTTCGATCTGGCCCGGCGGCTCGGCCTCGCCGAACAGTTCTGGGGCGGCGACATCGATGCCGCCTATCGGCACCAGCTGGCGCCGACCGGCGTCAGCCTCGAGCAGCTGCGCGCCAATCCGGGCGGCGTCCGGGTGCCGCTCGCGACCCGCTACCGCAAATATGCCGAGCACGGCTTCGCGACGCCGTCGCGCAAGGTCGAGCTTTATTCGCAGACCCTTCTGGAGCACGGCTATCCGCCGCTCCCCGATTTCGTGGAGCCGCAGATCGGCCCCAATGCGCGGCCCGACCTCCTCGCGCGCTTCCCGCTCGTCCTGACGGGCGCGAAACCCTCGCTCTTCTGCCAGACGCAGCACCGCGCATTGCCGAGCCTGCGCAAGCGCGCGCCCGATCCGGAAATCGCGCTGCATCCCGCGGCGGCGCAGGCGCGCGGCATCAGGCAGGGCGACTGGGTCAGAATCGAGACGCCGGAGGGCGTGGCGCGCGCCCGCGCCCGCTTCAATGCGAGCCTCGACCCGCGCGTCGCCGTCGGCGAGCACGGCTGGTGGCAGGCCTGCGCCGAGATCGGGGCGCCCGGCTACGACCCGTTCGGGCCCTTGGGCGCCAACTACAACTCCCTGATCGGCACGACGGCGCTCGACCCGGTCAGCGGCACCGCCTCGCACCGCGCCTATCTCTGCGAGATCCGCCGCGCCGCGTGATGCGGCTCCAGCCGACCCGGATGGACCGAGCCGCGGAAGATATTCGATGAGGCGACATCTCGCCGGCCTCTTCTGTTTCCTCTTCTCGATCGTTCCGGCCGGCGCGCGCTGCATGGCGCAGCCACCGAATCTGGTCGTCAACAGCTCCTTCGAATGCGACGGCGTCCAGACATCCAACCTGGTATTCCCGATTACCGGCTGGTCCGCCGAACAGCCCCGTATCGGGGAAACCTCCACCTTCAATTCGATCCTGGTCGGCCACCTCGAATACCTGGCGATTTGCGCGGCCGGCACGCTCGGCGTCGTATCGCAGTCGATCGAGACCGTGCCCGGGCAGGATTACACGTTTGCGTTCACGTTCGGCAGCGACGGCGCCGAGGGAAATTTCTTTCAGGCGAAGTGGGACGACCAGGTGGTGATGCAGGCCGCCGGCATGCGGTTCAAGCCCGGCTGGATCACGTTCGACGGCAGCGTCGAATACAGCTTCATCGTTACGGCGAGCTCTCGGCGCACCAGGATCTCGCTCGAAGGCAAGGGCAACGGCCGCTCGTGCGTCGGCGTCGACGACGTGAGCGTCACGCCCGTCAATAGCCACGCTGCCAATCGATGACGTTGTCGAGCGCCTCGCCGGCGAGATAGCGCGCGAGGTTGTCGCAGAACAGATCGATCGCGCGGTGGCGCTCGTCGTCGCTGGCGCCCGAGACATGCGGCGTGATCAGCACGCGCGGGTCGCGCCACAGCGCCGCGGGCGGCGGGTGCTCGAATTCGCCGAGATAGACATCGAGCGCGGCGCCGCGCAGCCGGCCGCTGTCGAGGGCGCTCTTCAGCGCCGCCTCGTCGACGATCTCGCCGCGCGCGACGTTGACGAGGACGCTGCCCTGTTTCATCAAGGCAAAGCGGCCCGCGTTGAACAGCCGGTCGGTTTCCGGCGTCCACTGGCAGCACACCGCGACGAAATCGGCCTCGGGCAGAAAGCGCTCGAGGTCCCCGGCGCCGCCGATCTCGGCAAAACCCGGCGGCAGCGGCAGGTCGCGCTGCGGCTCCCGCCTTGTGCCGAGAACGCGCATGCCGAGCCCGGCGGCGAGCCGGCCGACCTCGCGCCCGATGCCGCCGGCGCCGACGACGAGCGTCGTCTTCTTTTCGATCAAGAGCGGCCGGTAGGCGCGGAAATCGAATTCGCCGCGCGCTCGATCGACGACCGCGCGGTCGAGCCCCTTTGCGAAATAAAGGATGCCGGCGACTGCGTATTCGGCCATCGCCAGCGTGTTGCCGAGACCGCGCGAGGTCGTCGCGGCGACATCGCTGCCCCAGAGGTCGCCGAGCCGCAGATTGCTCGCCCCGGCCGGGCGCTGGTGAAACCATTTGAGGCGCGGCGCCCGCGCCTTCAGGTCGAGCGGGAACGGCCAGCCGCCGAGGATCACCTCGGCTTCGGCGAGGAGCCGGTCGCGCTCCTCGCGCGTGCCCTCTCCGTTCGAGCCGGGGCGCAGATAGCGGGCGACCGCATGCGCCGGCCAGGTGTCGCGGTATTCGCCGTCGAACCAGCCGCCGGCATCGACGAGGCGGATCTGCGGGTCGACCGCCTCGATTTGCGCCCGCTCGGCGGGCCGCATGCGCTGGATCGCAAGGACGTTGACGGTTCGCATAGATCTTCCCGCGCCATCGGCAAACAGCCCCGATATAGTGCGCTGCACACGAGGTCTGCCGCAATCGGCGCGCGGAGAGGAGGAAATCGATGGCTCTCGACAACACCCTCGACGGCGGGCAGGTCATCGTCGATTACCTGGTGCGCGAGAAGGTCCCTTATGCCTTCGGCCTCTGCGGCCACGGCAATATCGGCTTCATCGACGCGCTCTATGAGCGCAAGAGCGACATCGCGACGATCTCGGTGCATCACGAGAGCGTCGCCGGCTTCATGGCCGACGTGTTCTATCGCGTCTCCGGCAAGCCGATTGCGACCTTCACCTCGTGCGGGCCGGGCTCGGCCAATCTGCCGATCGCGCTCGGCAACGCGTTTCTCGATTCGGTGCCGTTCCTGGCGGTCACCGGCAATATCCCGACGAGCCAGTTCAACCGCGGCGCCTTCCAGGAACTCTACCGGCATTACCAGGCCGACTACCCCTCGACCGTGCGGGCCTATTGCAAGCGCGTCTTTCAGCCGACGCGCGGCGAGATGGTGCCGCTGGCGGTGCGCCAGGCCTGGAAGACGATGGTGACGGGGCGCCCGGGCCCGGTCGTCCTCGACGTGCCCTTCGACATCTTCAAGGAAGCGGCCGGCGAGACGCCGCCGCCCGAGGAATGGAACGCCAACGTCTCCAGCCGCTGCGGCGCCGATCCCGAAGGTCTCGCCCGCGCCGCCGACATGCTGCTGGCGGCGCGCCGGCCGGTCGTCCTCGTCGGGCAGGGCGTCAAATATGCCGGCGCGGCGGCCGACCTGCTCGCCCTCGCCGAGCGGCTGCAGATCCCGGTCGCGGCTTCGGCGAGCGGGCTCGGCGCCCTTCCGGCCGACCACCCGCTTTGCCTCGGGCTAGTGTCGCGGGCCGGCCATCTGGCGGCCAACCGCGCGGCGCGCGAAGCCGATGTGCTGCTGGCGCTGGGTGTGCGCTTCGACGATCGGACCTCGAGTTCGTGGCTTCCCGGCTACTCCTTCACGATCCCGCCGACCAAGCTCATCCATGTCGATATCGACCCCGACGAGATCGCGCGGAATTATCCGGTGGCGCTCGGGCTGATGGCGGATGTGCGCACCTTCCTGCGCCAGCTTCTCGCCGAGATCGCAACAAGGAAGCCGGATGCCGGCGCCGCCGAGGCGCGCAACGCCTGGCTCGCCGCGATCGCGGGATGGCGGCGCGAATGGGAGGAATTCGTCGCGCCGGGATTTGGCGACGAGGGGACGCCGATCCATCCGCAGCGCGCCGCGCACGAGATCGACAAGGCGCTCCCCGAGGACGCCATCCTGGTCAGCGACATCGGCGTCCACCACAACTGGCTCAACCTCTACTGCAAGCCGCGGCGGCCGGATTCGCTGATCGGCTCGATGGGGTTCGGGCCGATGGGGTTCGGGGTCGCCGGGGTGCTGGGGGCGAAGCTCGCCGCCCCCGACCGGCCGTGCGTCTCGGTGTGCGGCGACGGCGCCTTCTTCATGCATGCGAGCGTCCTCGGCACGGCGGTCGAATACGCCCTCCCCGTCGTCTGGGTGGTGTGGAACAACTACGCCTATGCCTCGATCCGCGGCCTGCAGCGCGGCTATCTGGAGGGGCGGGAGCTGGCGACCGATTTCCGCCACCCCGAGACGGGCAAGCCCTACAACCCCGATTTCGCGGCGATGGCGCGCGCCGCCGGGATCGAGGGCGTCAGAGTCGACCGGCCGGGCGACCTCGCGGAGGCGGTGCGGGCGGCGGTCGCCGCGAACAAGCCCAGCCTCATCGACGCCAATATCGGCGCCGACCTCAACCCCGCCGGGGCCGGGGTGTGGGAATTGCCGGGATTGGGGCGCAGCCGCGTCGGCATCGGCGGCCGGTTCGAGCCGTAACTATGCTGACCCGGCGAAGCACGCCCGTTTGGACGGTTGATCTGCCTCAACGCAAGGTGGGAGCGAAGCGAGTACGCCTGGGCCGTGCAGCCGCGCGGAGCGGGATTTGTCCACTACGACGGCCAGAATCGACGGCAAAGCGAGTGTTCCTCCGGCTCGATCAACCGTGAGGCGCATCATAATCCTTTTCGTGCTGGCAGCAGTCTCGGGGCTCGTCGCGGCGGGCGCCGCCCTATGGCTGCTGCAACACAACCGGGAGGGCAGCCAATTCCTGGTCCTCTACGGCAATGTCGACATCCGCGAGATCCAAGCCGCCTTCAACGACAATGGCCCGGTCGCCCGGATGCTCGTCCAGGAAGGCGACCGAGTGCGCAAGGGCCAGCTGATCGCCGAAATCGACGACACGCGATACAAGGCAGCGTTCGAGCAGGCGGAAGGGCAGATGCGCAACCAGCAGCAGGTGCTGGCGCGGATGCTGGCAGGCTCGCGCCCCGAGGAGATCGCCCAGACGAAGGCGACGATGGACGCGCTCGCCGTCACCTACCGGAACAACGAGGTCAACTACCGCCGTGCAGAGGCTCTCGCGCGCACCGGCGCCGGCACGATACGGGCGCGCGACGACGCCAGGGCGGCCTTCGATTCCACGAAGCAGCAATACGAGGCGGCGCGGCAGGCCTATATCCTCGCCGTCAAGGGGCCGCGGCAAGAGGACATCGCCGCCCAGCGCGCCGCCTACGAGGCGGCCCAGGGCACCGTCGCGCTGGACAAGCGCGAGCTCGCCGATACCAGGCTTTATGCGCCCGCCGACGGGATCGTCGAGGACCGCATCCTCGAGCCCGGCGACATGGCCTCCCCAAGCACCCCGGTCTTCACGATCGCCTTGACCAACCCACTGTGGGTGCGCGCCTATGTCCCGGAGAGGGAACTCGGCAAGGTTGCGTTGGGGATGCGTGCCACGGTCAGTACCGACAGCTTTCCCGGCCGCAAATACCGCGGCTGGGTCGGCTATCTGTCGCCTGCCGCCGAATTCACCCCAAAGACTGTCGAAAGCCCGGAATTGCGCACCCGCCTCGTCTATCAGCTGCGCGTCTATGTCTGCAATCTCGGCGACGAATTGCGGCTCGGCATGCCGGCGACCGTGAGCATCGACCTGTCACAGCCGCCGGCGGGGAAGGAGGATGCAGCTTCAGTCTGCGGAGCCGGGAATGCCGGCGGCAAGTGAGGCCGGCCCGGCCGTTCTGCTCGAAGGGGTCGGCAAGCGCTTTACCACAGCCGGCCGGACGGTCACGGCGCTCGACGACATAAGCGCGCGGGTCGAGAGGGGCAGCGTCACCGGCCTGATCGGTCCCGATGGTGCCGGCAAGACGACCCTGATGCGGCTGATCGCCGGCCTCTTGCGGCTCGATCGCGGTCGCATCGCGGTTCTGGGCCTGGATGTCGCCGCCGAGCCGCTCGCCGTTCAGGCGGCGCTCGGCTACATGCCGCAGCATTTCGGTCTCTACGAGGATCTGACCGTCGCCGAGAACCTCGACCTTTACGCCGACCTGCAGGGCGTCGCCGGAACCGAGCGGCCGGCGCGCTACGGCGAGCTGCTGCACATGACCGGCCTTGGAGTGTTCACCCGCCGCCTGGCCGGCCGGCTCTCCGGCGGCATGAAGCAGAAGCTCGGGCTCGCCTGCACCTTGGTGCGCGCTCCGAGCCTCTTATTGCTCGACGAGCCGACGGTTGGCGTCGATCCGGTGTCGCGGCGCGAACTATGGGCGATCGTGGATGCGCTGGTGCGGCGCGAGGGCATGACGGTGCTGCTGAGCACCGCCTATCTCGACGAGGCCGAGCGGTGCGGCGCGGTCCTCCTGATGCATGAGGGGCATCTGATCGGCGAGGGCGAGCCCGAGGCGTTCACCCGCAGGATGAAGGGGCGCAGTTTCAGTATACTTGCCCCGGGCATCGGCAAGCGGCGCCTGCAGGAACAGCTCGTCAGGACACCGGGCGTCCTCGACGCGGTGATCCAAGGAGCGCATGTACGGATCGTCAGCGAAACGGCAGCGGCACCCGACGTCGCCGCGCTCGCCCCTGCCGTCGCGACCGTCCAGATCACCGCCGCGCCGCCGCGCTTCGAAGACAGCTTTGTCGCGCTGCTTAAGGCGAGCGGTGCGGCGCCGGCCGGCGGCGCCGCCGATCCTCGGCCGAGTTTGGCAGCATCGCCCTCCGAGCCTGTCGAGGAAGAGATCGTGGTCGAGCATCTGAGCCGCCGCTTCGGCTCTTTCTATGCCGTCAGTGACGTCAGCTTTTCGGTCCGCAAGGGCGAGGTCTTCGGGCTTCTCGGCGCAAACGGCGCCGGCAAATCCACCGTGTTCCGCATGCTGTGCGGCCTGTTGCCGGCGAGCGCCGGCACATTGCGCGTCGCCGGCTTCGATCTACGCCGGGCCGCGCCGGCGGCACGCGGCCGCATCGGCTACATGGCGCAAAAATTCTCGCTCTACGGCGATCTCTCGGTGCGCGAGAATTTACGGTTCTTTTCGAGCGCCTACGGGCTTCACGGGGGGCGACAGCGGGAGCGCATCGCCTGGGCGCTCGCGGAATTCGACCTCGCCGCTTTCGCCTCGGCCACCAGCAAGGATCTGCCGCTCGGCTACAAGCAGCGTCTCGCGCTCGCCTGCGCCTTGATGCACGAACCCGACATCCTGTTTCTCGACGAGCCGACCTCCGGGGTCGATCCGCTGGCGCGACGCGAGTTCTGGCGGCGGATCAACCGTCTCGCCGAAACCGGCGTCACGATTCTCGTCACCACGCATTTCATGGAAGAGGCGGAATACTGCGACCGCCTCGTCATCATGGCGCACGGGCGCATCCTGGCCGAGGGCACCTCGGAACAGATCAAGGCGCATTTCCAGGATGCGGCGCATCCCGAACCGACCATGGAAGACGCTTTCGTCGGCTTGATCGAAGAAGATGCGAAGGCGGCCGCCGCATGAGCGAGGTTACCGAGCTGCCGCGCGTCGCAGAGGCCGCGGCCGGACGGGGTAACATCGGATCGATCGGCCGCCTGCGAGGGCTGTTGCGCAAGGAGTTCCTGCAGATCGGCCGCGATCCTTCAAGCATCGCCATTGCCTTTCTGCTGCCGGCGATACTGCTGCTGATCTTCGGGTACGGCGTCTCGCTCGACGCCAAGAACGTGCCGATCGCGCTCGTCGTCGAGCAGCCGAGCACCGACACGGCGGGCTTCACCTCGCGTTTCGCGCACTCGCCTTATTTCCGGCCGCGGCAATTCGCGACGATCCAACAGGCAGACCGGGCGATGGCAGCCCGCGAGGTGCAGGGCATCGTCTGGCTGCGCGCCGATTTCGTGCGGCAGTTGGCAATGGGCGGCGCGCCGATCGGGGTCATCGTCAACGGCGTCGATGCCAACGACGCGCGCATCATCGAGGGTTATGTGCAGCAAATCTGGGCCGGCTGGATCGCGGCCCGGGCCCAGGCCCGCGGTCTGCCGCCGCCGATGCCGGTCGCGGTGCAACAGCGCATCTGGTTCAATCCTTCCGTCAGCAGCCGCGACTATCTCGTGCCGGGCCTGATCGCGATCATCATGACGCTGACCGGCGCACTCTTGACCGCGATGGTGATCGCCCGGGAGTGGGAACGCGGCACGATGGAGGTGCTGATGGTGACCCGCGTCACCATCCGCGAGATTCTGCTTGCGAAGCTTATGCCGTATTTCCTGCTCGGCATGGGCGGCATGGCGGGCTCCGTCGCCATGGCCGTATGGCTCTTCGGCGTGCCGCTGCGGGGCTCGCTGTGGCTCCTCGCCGCCGCCTCGGCCCTCTTCCTTTTGGCCGCGCTCGGCATGGGCCTTCTCATTTCGAGCGTCGCGCGCAGCCAGTTCGTCGCTGGTCAGATCGCGATCATCGCCGCGTTCCTGCCCGCCTTCATCCTGTCCGGCTTCCTCTTCGACATCGGCAGCATGCCGGCCGCGATCCAGGCGATCACGCACATCATCGCGGCCCGGTATTTCGTCACCATCTTGCAGACCATATTCCTCGCCGGCGATGTGTGGTCGGTGATCCTGCCCAACATGGCGGCTCTGGGCCTGATGGCGCTCGTCTTTCTCGGCGCGGCCCGGCTGATGGCGCGCAAGCGGCTGGATTGACGGCATGTGGCGCCGCGTCCTGGCCCTGATCGTCAAGGAGCTGCTGGCCGTCCTCAAGGACGCCAAGAGCCGTATCGTCCTGATCGGCCCACCCTTGATTCAGCTCGTGGTTTTCGGTTACGCGGCGACCTTCGATCTGAACCACATCCCCTTTGCCGTCCTCGACAGGGATCGCAGCACCGCCTCGCGCGACCTGGTGGCGCGGTTCGCCGGCTCGCCAACGTTCCAAGAGCTCGCCAGCCTTACGAGCGGACGCCGAATCGCCGGGATGATCGCCTCGCGGCAAGTGGCGATGGTGCTGGTCATCGATCCGCGCTTCACCCGCGATCTGCTGACGCACCAGCCGGCGCCGCTGCAACTGATCGTCGACGGCCGCAATTCGAACACCGCGCTGTTGATCCTCGGCTACGCCAACACGATCGTCACCGATTTCAGCCAGGCCTGGATGCGCGACTACGGCGGAGAGCAGCCGCCGGCCGTGCTCGACATCCGCGCCCGCTACAATCCGCCGCTCAATTCGCAATGGTTCATCGTGCCCGGCATCGTCGCGCTCCTGACCCAGGTCGTGACGCTGCTTGTCGTGGCGCTGACTGTCGCCCGCGAGCGCGAGGCCGGCACCTTCGACCAGCTCCTCGTTACGCCGATGCGGCCGGTCGATATCCTCGTGGGCAAAGGCCTGCCCGGCGTGTTGATCGGGATAGTCGAGGCGACCGTCATCGTGCTGGCGGCGGTATGGTGGTTCGGCGTGCCGCTGCGCGGCGGCCTCGTGCCGCTCTATCTCGGGCTCGTGTTTTTCGTCGTCGCGGTGACCGGCATCGGTCTGATGGTCTCTTCGCTCGCCGTGACCCAGCAGCAGGCTCTGCTCGGCGCCTTCCTGTTCATGGTCCCGTCGATCATTCTCTCCGGCTTCGCGACCCCGATCGCCAACATGCCGCAGCTCGTCCAGAACCTCACGCTGATCAACCCGATGCGATATTTCCTCGTCATCGTCCGCGGCGTGTTCCTCGAAGGTGCGACGGTACATTCGCTCGTGCCGCAATATTGGCCGATGGCGCTGATCGGCGCGGTCAACCTCGCTGTGGCGGGCTGGCTCTTTCGCAGGCGCGTCTATTGAAGCAGTTTTGACGCCCCGGAGGATCAAGAGAGGAACAGCGATGAGCCAAGAATTCACCGGCAAGGTCGCGCTCGTCACCGGCGGCGGCAGCGGCATCGGCGCCGCCTGCGCCCGCGCTTTCGCAAGGGAAGGCGCGCGGGTCGCGGTGGTCGATTACGACGGCGGAGCGGCGGAAAGAGTGGCGGCCGAGATCGGCGCCGCGGCGAGCGCACACCAGCTCGACGTCTCGGACGGACCCGCCTTTTCGCGCCTTGCCGCCGTGATCGCCGACAAGGCGGGCGGCATCGACGTTCTCGTCAACTGCGCCGGGACGATCACAAGGCACATCATCGCGAAGATGCCGGCCGAAGCCTGGGAGCGGGTCATCGCGGTCAATCTGCGCGGCCCCTTCAACGGCACCCAGGCGGTGCTGCGGCATATGAAGGGGCGCGGCGGCGGCGCCATCGTCAACATCGCGTCCGTCGCCGGGCGGCGCATCTCGTTCGGCGGCGGCGCCAACTACACCGCCTCGAAGGCGGGGCTCCTGGGCTTCACCCGGCACGCCGCCTACGAACTCGCGCCCGACAACATCCGCGTCAACGCCGTCTGTCCCGGCCCGACCGCGACGCCCTTCGTCGGCGGCGATTTGACACCCGAGGCAAAGGCCCTGCGGGCGAAGAAGATCCCGCTCGGCCGCATGGTCGAGCCCGAGGACATCGCCGACGCGGTCCTCTTCCTCGCCGGCGGCAAGTCGCGCATGTGCACCGGCATCGCGCTCGATGTCGATGGCGGCGTCCTCATCAGCAACGACATCCCGTACGAGGAATATTTCCGCGGCAAGTAGCGCCTACCCCGTCGCCCCCGCGGAAGCGAGGGCCCAGGGCAACGGCCCCGTCGCACGCTCTGGGTTCCCGCCTTCGCGCGCCTTCGCCGGAACGACGGCCTCAGAGGCTGTGAAGGAATCGGATGAGCGCCGTGGGTCCTTCGAGACGGCCGCTCCGCGGCCTCCTCAGGATGACGATGTTCCCTTTTGCCATCAACGCAGCACCGTCATGCTGAGGAGCGCCCGCAGGGCGCGTCTCGAAGCACGCCTCACGGGAGTTCGACCATTTCGCCAATTCCTTCACAACCTCTCAGTGCGAGATCGCCTCGAGGGCGAGGCCGCGGGTGCGGGGACCGAAGCCGCCGATCGATATGACGACCATCAGCATCGCAAAGGCGATGAAGCCGAAAACGGCGTTGACGCCGCCGGCGTGCAGCAGGAAGGCGACGACAAGCCCCGACAATGCCGCCGACAGCCGGCTCCAGGAATAGACGAAGCCGATCGCGCGCGAGCGGATGCGGGTCGGGAACAGCTCCGACTGGTAATTGTGGAAGCTGTAGGAGAGGAGGTTGTTGCACAGGGTCACCAGCACGCCCAATGCGATCAGCGCGGTCGCGCCGCTGCCGTTGGCAAACAGCATGCCGAAGACGGCGATGCCGACGGCACCGAGGCAGACCTGCCATTTGCGCTCGATCTTGTCGGCGATCAGCATGCCGAGAAGCGGCCCGACGGGGTTGGCGATCGCGATGACGAATGAGTATTCGAGGCTCGTCGTCACCTTGATGCCCTTGGCGATCAAGAGGGTCGGGACCCAGGCGGCGAAGCCGTAATAGCCGAAGGTCTGAAAGAAATTGAAGATCGAGAGGATGATCGCGCGACGGTCATAGGGCGGCTGCCAGATCTCGGCAAAAGTCGGCTCGCCCTCGCTCTCCGCCTGCGGTGGGCCGACCGGCGGCAGCCTGCCGCCTGCCTGCGCGGCAACCCGATCCTCGATGCGCCCGACGACCCGCTCGGCATCGACGGCGCGGCCGTGGCGGGCGAGCCAGCGCGGCGATTCCGGCAGGCTCAGGCGGATCGCCCAGATGAAGATCGCGCCAGCCGAGCCGATCAAGACGACCCAGCGCCAGCCGTCGAAGCCGAACGGCATATTGGGCACGAGCAGCCAGGCGAGAAGCGCGACGACCGGCACCGCGAGGAACTGGAAGAACTGGTTATAGGCGTAAGCGCGGCCGCGATGCGTGCGCGGCACCAGTTCGGAAACGTAGGTGTCGATCGTCACCAGCTCGATGCCGATGCCGATGCCGGCGATGAAGCGCCACAGATCGACCGCGAAACCGGAAGTCTGGAACGCCATGACCGCCGTCGTGATCGAATACCAGACGAGGGAGAAGGTGAAGACGCGGCGCCGGCCGTAGCGGTCGGCGAAATGGCCCAGAAAGATGGCGCCGACGAAGAGCCCGGCGAAGAGCGCGAAGACGAAGGTGCCGATGCCGGCGATGCCGTAGGGGGTGAGCACCGCGAACGGCCCCAAGGATTGCGGCGTGAAGTAGCCGGCTTTGAGGAGGCCCGGCGCGATGTAGGCGGTGAGGAAGAGATCGTAGAGCTCGAAGCAGCCGCCGAGCGAAATCAGCGTGACGAGCCACCACAGATGCCGGGTCATCGGCAGGCGGTCGAGGCGGGCGGCGAGTTCGGGCGCGGTCGCGGCCATGTTCTTGTCCTTTGCTCAAAACTTGAGCACAGAATCCGCGAAGGCGAGCGCGAGATAAACACTCAGCTTTGCATTGCAGCCTTGTTGCGATTTATCGCCGCAACGGGCTACGGCGGCCGTCGCTAATTGCCCCTCACCCTCCCGCTTCGCGGGTCCCTCCCTCTCCCCGCGAGCGGGGAGAGGTTCGGGGCGAGGGGTTCGCCGCCGGCGCCGCCTCAACCAGATCGCCGCATCATATCGATATAGCCGAAGGCGTCGATCGCAGCATCGAAATTGCGGCCGACGACGGTCGAGGTTTCGTCCTCGACGATGACGGCGGGGCCCGGGATATGGGCGCCCGGCCCGAGTGCCGCGCGCTCGAAGATCGCGACCT
The DNA here is from genome assembly GCA_035934195.1 of Allostellaceae bacterium. GTDB lineage: Bacteria > Pseudomonadota > Alphaproteobacteria > ATCC43930 > CGMCC-115725 > AP-15. Next base: position 16,897 of record DASYYD010000055.1, read on the forward strand.
CGGCCGGTTCGCCCGTCTCCGGATCGACGACGGCGCGGCGGCGGGCGGGCGGCGGCGAATAGGCGGGCGGCGGCGTCGGCGGCGGGCCGGGCTCGGCCGGCACCGGCGCCGACAGCAGCAGCACCCAGCTCAATACTTCGACCTCGACCCCCGGGATGACGCGGCGGTAAAGACGGCGATAGGCCTCCTCGAAATTGGCGTGCAGCAGCACCGCATCCTCGCGCGCGTAGGGGCGCACCGGCAGCGGCACGACGATCTCGTGGCCCTGCCCGCGATAGCGCATCAAGGCCGAGCGCGTCTCGCTGAGCGGCGCGTCGCCGGCGCCGCGGCGGACGATTGCTTCGGCCTCCTCGCGCATCGCCGCGAGCAGCGCATTGACCGCGGCGGGGTCGAAGCTTTCGAGCCGCTCCAGATGCGAGCGGGCGATCTCGTAGGCGATCGGGGCCCGCAGAAAACCGACGGCCGAGCCGACCCCGGCATAGGAGGGCACCAGCACGCGGTCGATGCCGAGCTTCTCGGCGAGCCGGCAGGCGTGCAAGGGCGCCGCGCCGCCGAAGGCGACGAGGGTGCGGCCGCGGGCGTCCTTGCCGCTTTCGATCGCGTGCACGCGCGCCGCGCTCGCCATGTTCTCGTCGACGATCTCGCTCAAGCCGAGCCCGGCGAGCGAGAGCGACAGGCCGAGCGGCTCGCCCACTTCGCGCTGCAGCGCCGCCTCGGCGGCGGCGCGGTCGAGCGCCATGCGGCCGCCGGAAAACCCGGTCGGGTCGATGCGGCCGAGGACGAGGTCGGCGTCGGTGACGGTCGGCCGCTCGCCGCCGCGGCCGTAGCAGGCGGGGCCGGGATCGGCGCCGGCGCTGTCGGGGCCGACGGTGATCCGCCGCAGCCGGTCGACGCGGGCGATCGAGCCGCCGCCGGCGCCGATCTCGACCATCTCGATGACCGGGATGCGCAGCGGCAGGCCGCTGCCTTTCTTGAAGCGGTAGATGCGCGCGACCTCGAAGACGCGGCTCGACTGCGGCCGGCCGTCGTCGATCAGGCAGATCTTCGCCGTCGTGCCGCCCATGTCGTAGGAGAGCACCTTGTCGAGGCCGCACTCGCGCGCGATGTGGCTGGCGAAGATGGCGCCGCCCGCCGGCCCCGATTCGACGAGCCGCACCGGGAAGCGGACCGCGGTGTCGAGGGTCGCGAGGCCGCCGCCCGACAGCATCAGAAAGAGCGGGCAGGAAAAACCCTGCGCGGCGAGCAATTCCGCGAGCTGCCGCAGGTAGCGGCTCATCAGCGGCTGCACATAGGCGTTGGCGCAGGCAGTCGAGAAGCGCTCGTATTCGCGCATCTCGGGCGAGACGTCGCAGGAGAGCGTCACCGGGACGGCGGGCAGCAGCCGGGCGAGGATCTCGCCGGCGCGCCGCTCGTGCGCCGGGTTCGTGAAGCTGTGCAGAAAGCCGACGGCGATGCTTTCGACCCCCTGCGCCGCGAGGCGCGGGGCGAGCGCCCGCAAGGCCGCCTCGTCGAGCGGGCCCAGCACCCGGCCCTGCGCGTCGATCCGCTCGGGCACCGGAAAGCGCAGCCGGCGCGGCACCAGGGGCGGCGGCAGGTCGATGTTGACGTCGTACTGCTCGAAGCGGTTTTCGTGGCGGATCTCGATCGTGTCGCGAAAACCTTCGGTCGTCAAAAGCGCGGTCTTCGCGCCCTTCCGCTCGATGATGGCGTTGGTGGCGAGCGTGGTGCCGTGGATGATGATCGTGAGATCGCCCGGCGCGAGCCCGGCCGTCCGCAGCACCTGGTGCATGACCTCGATGACGGCGCGCTCGGGCGCCTGCGGCGTCGTCAGGATCTTGGCGCTCCAGCGCTTGCCGTCCGCCTCGAGCGCGACATCGGTGAAGGTGCCGCCGATATCGACCCCGAGCCGCGCCTCGCCGCCCCTCGATTTGGCCACGCCTCGCCTCTTTTCCGCCGAAACGTCGCAGTCTTCGGGTGCCGGGGCGGGCCTGTCAATCGGCCGCTGCGCGACAGGGTTTGCCGCGGCGCCCGGCAGCGCTCGGATTTTTCCCGCGCGCCGATGTTTACGGCATGGGTTGATGTGGCGCGGCAATCGAGCCGGATGCGCTCGACCCGAATGCGTCACTCAAGGAGGGTGATCACATGCGCAATCATGCTCGTCCGTTCATCGCGGCGGCCGGCGCGGCGGCCGGCGCTCTGCTGCTCGCGGCCTCGGCGCAGGCGGCGGTCGATGTCGGCACGCTCGCCTGCAACATCGGCGGCGGCCCCGGCTTCATCATCGCCTCGGTGCGGCCGATCGCCTGCACCTATAACGGCCCCGCCGGGACCGAGCGCTATGCCGGGACGGTATCGAAATTCGGAATGGACATCGGCTATCTGAACGGCGGCCAGCTGCTCTGGGACGTGATCTCGCCGAACGGCGCGCCGGGCCCGGCGCGCGGCATGCTGACCGGCAGCTATACCGGCGTCACCGGCAGCGCCGCGGTCGGGGTCGGCGCCGGCGCCAATGTGCTGGTCGGCGGCAGCGGCGGCTCCTTCTCCTTGCAGCCGGTCAGCGTCGAGGGTCAGAGCGGGCTCGACGTCGCGGCCGGCGTCGAGGGCATGAACCTGCAGTATCAGCCTTGAGGCCCCTCACCCTGCCCTCTCCCCGCTCGCGGGGAGAGGGTGGCGGTGCTAGGCTGGCGGCGGTGCCGTGGGAAGGCGGGCGATGAGCGAACTCTTGCGCAAGACGATCGCGCCCGGCGGGCGCTTTTCGACGCGGCTCGAAACAGGCGACCGGCTGCGCATCGTCGATCTCGAGGGGCAGCAGGCGGTCGATTTCCTCGCCTACGCGGCGATGCTCCCGGCCGACCGCTACAACGCCGCCAACACGATGAAATTGAACGGCTCGATCTATCTCGGCAAAGGCGCGAAGCTCTATTCCGACCGGGCCGAGACGATGCTGACGATCGTCGAGGACACGGTCGGCCGGCACGACACGATCGGCGGCTGCTGCAGCGCCTGGAGCAACCGGGCGCGCTACGGGGTCGAGGACACGCCGGGCTGCCACGCCAATTTCGTCGCCGAGCTGGCGCGCTGGTCGCTGTCGCCCGCCGACATCGCCGCCAACGTCAATTTCTTCATGTATGTGCCGGTCAAGGAGGACGGCTCGATGGCGATCGAACCGGGCCTGTCGAAACCCGGCGACCATGTCGAATTGCGGGCCGAGATGCCGCTGATCGCGGTCTTGTCGAACTGCCCGCAACGCCACAATCCCGCCGCCGGCTTCGCACCGAGCCCGATTGAGGTGGTGGTCACGCGGGGGTGAGGAGAGTGCGGCCCCTCACCCCGGCCCTCTCCCCGCCAGCGGGGAGAGGGAGGGACCCGCGCAGCGGGAGGGTGAGGGGCAGATGGGCGGGCGCTTACCGCCGTGCGATCATGTCGATCTCGACGATGCCGCCGCGCGCCAATGCGGTCACCCCAACGGTGGTGCGGGCCGGCAGCCGGCCGGGCGCGAAATATCCCTCATAGACGCGGTTGAAGAGGGCGTAGTCGCGCGCGAAATCGACGAGGAAGGCGCGCACCGCAACGACGTGCTCGAAGCCGGCGCCGACGCCTTCGAGGACGCGGCGCAGATTGTCCATGACCTTCCGCGTCTGCGCCTCGATGCCATCCGGCAGCGGTTCGTCCCCAGCGCCGCTCGCGATCTGGCCGGTGACGAAGAGCCAGCCGTCCGCCTCGACGAGGTGGCTGTAGGGCGCGACCGGCTGCGGCGCGCCGGCGATCAGGTGGAATATCGGATGGCTCATTCATGCACCTTGGCGGGCACCCGGGGCGGCGGGTTGGGGGAGAGGGAATTGGCGTAGCGGGCGAGGAACTGGCGCGTGCGCTCGGCGCGCGGCGCGGTGAAGAAGCGCTCCGGCACATCCTCCTCGACGACCCGGCCCTGGTCGAGCAGCACGACGCGGTTCGCCGCCTCGCGCGCGAAGCCCATCTCGTGCGTCACGACGAGCATCGTCATGCCGTCGCGGCGCAGATCCTCCATGACCGACAGCACCTCGCCCACGAGTTCGGGATCGAGCGAACTCGTGGGTTCGTCGAAAAGCAGCAATTCCGGGCGCATGGCGAGCGCGCGGGCGATGCCGACGCGCTGCTTCTGGCCGCCCGAGAGATGCGCCGGAAAGGCCTCGCGCTTGTCGGCCAGCCCGACCTTGGCGAGCAGCGCCTCGGCTTCCGCGCGCACTTCGGCGCGCGGACGGCGCTGCACGTGCAGCGGCGCCTCCATCACGTTCTGCAAGGCGCTCAGATGCGGCCAGAGGGCGAATTGCTGGAAGACCATGCCCATTCGCGTGCGCACGCGCGCGAGCTCCTTGTCGCGCATCGGCGCCTCGCCGCCGGGGCGGTGGCCGATGCGCTCGCCGCCGAGAAGGATCGTCCCGGCATCCGGCTTTTCGAGCCAGTTGAGGCAGCGCAAGAACGTCGATTTGCCGGCGCCCGAGGGCCCCAGGATGCACACCGTCTCGCCGCGCGCCAGGACCAGGTCGATGTCGTCGAGGACGACATGCGCCCCGAAGCATTTGCGCAACCCCCTCACCTCCAGGAGCGGGGTCGTCATCGCCGCCGTTCCGCCACCGCCTGCGCCAATCCCACCCCTTGCTCGATCGCGACGCACAGCACCCAGTAGAGCAGCACCGCCGAGAGAAAGGCGGCGAACGGCACGAAATAGAAGGATTGGATGTTGGTCGCGGCGTGCGTCAGCTCGGCCACCGCTATGATCGTCAGAAACGCCGAATCCTTGACGATCTGCACGACCTGGTTGCCGATCATCGGGGCGGCGGCGAGTGCGACGGGCGGCAGGATGATGCGGCGGAACAAGCTGAAGCGGTGAAAGCCGAAGGCGTGCCCCGCCTCGATCACCTCGCGCGGCAGGGCGCGCCAGGCGGCGGCGATCAATTCGCCCATATAGCCGGTGTTGTAGACGATCAGCGCCGAGAGGCCCGCGGTCCAATTGCCGAGCACGATGCCAAAGGACGGCAGCCCGTAATAGACGACATAGACGAAGAGCAGGAACGGCACGCAGCGCATCGTATCGACGAACGCGCGGGCCGACCGCGCCGTCCCCCGGTGCCGCGACATCAGCGCGATCGACAGGAGGCCGCCGAGCGCCAGCGACGCGAGCGCCGCGAGGGCCGAGATCCACAGCGTCGTCGCGAGCCCCTGGAGCAGCTCGTCGCGGTGCGCCCAGACGATGAGCCAGCCGCGGCTCATGCGACGGCCTCGACGCGCGCCCGCCGCTCGGCCGTGCGCTGCAGCACCACGAAGAGCAACACGAACAGGCTGTAGAGCACGAGGGCGGCGAGGAACGGAGGCAGCGGCCGGTAGGTGGCGGCGCCGATCTCGACGGCGGCGCGGGTGATGTCGACCACCCCCATCACGGCGACCGCCGGGCTCGCCTTGACGATGAGCGTCATCTCGTTGATCAGCGCCGGGCGCACCGTGCGCAATACCTGCGGCAGCACGATGCGGCGAAAGCGCAGCATGACCGGCATGCCGAAGCTCATCGCCGCTTCCAGCTGGTCGCGCGGAAAGGCGGCGAGGCCGCCGCGAAAGATCTCGCAATCGAAGGCCGAAGTCGAGATCGCGAGCGTCGCGATGCCGGCCGGGATCGCGCCGATCTCGATGCCGATCGTCGGCAGCGCGAAATAGATCAAGAGGCCGAGCGTGACCGCCGGGGCGGCGCGCACGACGCTGACGTATAATGCCGCCGCCTGCGCCAGGACCGGAATGCGCAACCAGCGCAACACCGCCAGCAGGAGGCCGAACGGCAGGCCGATCGCGATCCCGGCGAGCGACACCACGACGGTGATGCCGCCGCCCTGCAACAGAGCGAGCCAGTTGGCGGCGGACATGGTCAGAATACTGGCGCCCGCCCCTCACCCCGACCCTCTCTCCGCGGCCGCGGAGAGAGAGAGAGAGGGACCCGCATGATCCCCGGACCAAGTCCGGGGAGGAGGGTGAGGGGCCGGCACCGTCGAGGCAGGCTGCACGAGAAATTCTCTGACGCACCGACCTAGTCCGTCGGCGTCCAGTGCACCGGCATGTTCTTGAAGGACTGGCCGAGCCACTTTGCCTGCAACGCGTACATCCGGCCGCTCTTGCGCTCTTTGATGAGGAAGGCGTCGATGTAGTCGAGGACGCCTTTGTTGCCCTTCTTGACCGCCCAGGCGATGTAGGTGGTGCTCGACACCGGCTGGCCGACGGCGAACTGGTCCGGGTGCTCGCGCACCATCGTGCGCAGATTGATGACCGTGTTGACGACATAGTCGATGCGGCCGATCGCGAGGTCCTGATAGGCCTCGGGGTAGGAGACGTACTGCACGACCTTGCCCATCTTGCCGCCGGTCTTCTGCAGCATCGCCTCAAGCTGCGGCAATTTCGCCAGCATCGCGCTGCCCTGCTCGACGCCGCAGGCCTTGCCGCTCAGATCCTTGATGCTCTTGATGCTGTTGTCGTTCTTGCGCTTCAGGTAGAAGTCGGTCGCCTCGGCGACGGGGCTGCAGAAATCGAGGAAGCCGAGCCGTTCCTTGGTCATCAGCACGGCGCTGACGGCGGCGTCGTACTTGCCGGTGGTGACGCCGGCGAGGATGCCGTTCCACGGGATCCTCTCCTGCTGCACCTTGAAGGGCGCCGATTTGGCGAGGAGCTTCAACAACTCGGTGTCGTAGCCGGTGGGATTGCCATTGTCGACGAACTCGAAGGGGCGGAAATCGTCCTCGGTGGCGACCACCATGTAGCCGCGCTTCTTGATCTCGGGCAAGGTCGCGCCCAGCGCCGGGCGCAGCACGGGCAGGTCGAAGAGCCCCAGCGCCGTCAAGGCGCCGGCGGTGCGAATGAGGCTGCGGCGAGTGGTGATCATGCTTCTCCCCCTCCCTCGAAAGTGGACCCCGCACACCTTGCGCGATGCCGGCGGCCGGGCCGCAGCAAGGTGCATGCCGGGGCCGATCATTTCAATGGGGTTCTACTTCCGCTCGGCCGGTTTCGGGTCGCCCTTGACCTCGGCCGCGGTCGGCAGGCCGCCGGCATTCCAGCCGCCGCCCAATGCCTGGATCAGGGCGACGCTCGCGGTGAGGCGGTTCTGGCGGATCGTCAGCGCCGCCTCCTCGCCGGCGAGCGCGGCGGTCTGGGCGACGATGACGCTCGTATAGGCGACGGTGCCGGCCTTGTACTCGTTGAGAATCAGCCGCGCCGCCTCTTCCGCCGATTTGACCGCCTGGTCCTGGACGCGCTGCTGCTCGGCGAGGATGCGCAGCGCGGCGAGCTGGTCCTCGACCTGCTGGAAGGCGGCGAGCACGGTCTGCCGGTAGCTCGCGACATTCTGCCGATAGGCCGCGCGGGCCTCTTCGACCGCGGCCGCGCGCGCGCCGAAATCGAGCACCGTCTCGGCCAGGTTCGTGCCGAACGACCAGACGTTGCTCGAGGCCTCGAAGAGAGTCGCCAGCATCGTCGATTGCAGCCCGTAATCGCCCGACAGCGTCACATTCGGATAATAGGCGGCGACGGCGACGCCGATCTGGGCATTGGCAGCGGCCATCTGCCGCTCGGCGGCGGCGATGTCGGGCCGGCGCTCGAGCAATGCCGAGGGGACGCCAGCCGGGATTTCCGGGATGCCGGGGACGCGTGGCGCGGCGGCGATCGAGAACTCCGCCGGCGGCTTGCCGATCAGGATCGCGATCGCATGCTCCAGCTGTGCGCGTAATACGCCGACATTGACCGCCTGCGCCTGCGTCGTCTGCAATTGCGCCTGCGCCTGCGCCACGTCGGAGCCGGTGGCGATGCCGGCGTTGAACTGGTTGCGGGTGATCTCCAGCGACTGGGCGTAGGCGGCGGCGGTGGTGTCGAGAAGCCGCTTCAGCGCATCCTCGATTCTGAGCTGCAGATAGTCGGTCGCCAGCTCCGATTGCGCCGAGAGCCGCGCCGCGGCGATCTCGGCGGCGCTCGCCTGGGCGCTCGCGACATTGCTCTCGACCGTGCGGCGGATCTTGCCCCACAGGTCGGGCGCCCAGCTGGCGTCGGCCGAGACGGCGAAGAGGTTCTGGGCGAAGCCGCCGCGCGAGAAGCCGGCGAGGCGGCCGGTGTTGGAGCCGGGGCCGCTGCCGCTGCGCGTCGCCGAGGCGTTCAGCCCGAGCGTCGGAAAAAATTGCGCCTCGGCCGCGGCGACGACGGCGCGCGCCTGCCGGTAGGCCGCCTCGGCCGCCTTCAGGTTCTGGTTCGAGACGTCGATCTGCGGTTCGAGCCGGTCGAGGCCGGGGTCGCGGTAGACCCGCCACCATCGGCCGCGGTCGACGGCGTCTTCCGGCGCCGCTTTCTTCCAGCCTTTCGCTTCCTTGTAGGCCGCCGGCACCGGCGCCGTCGGCCGCTTGTAGTCGGGCCCGACGGTGCACCCGGACAGAAGCGCGAGGCCGAGCGCCGCCGCGCCCGCGCGCGCCTTCATTCGCCGGCTTGCGCGGCGGCGCCGCCGCGCGCCTCGACGCCGCGGATCCACAGCGCGAAGCGGTCGAGATAGAGATAGATGACCGGCGTCGTGTAGAGCGTCAGCGCCTGGCTGACGATCAGGCCGCCGACGATCGCGATGCCGAGCGGGCGGCGCAATTCGGAGCCTTCGCCGAAGCCGATCGCGAGCGGCAAGGCGCCGAGCATCGCCGCCATCGTCGTCATCATGATCGGACGGAAGCGCTTGAGACAGGCGAGGTGGATCGCCGCCCGCGGCAAGAGCCGCTCGCGCCGTTCCACATCGAGGGCGAAGTCGATCATCATGATCGCGTTCTTCTTGACGATGCCGATGAGGAGAATGACGCCGATCAGCGCCATGATGCTGAAATCCGTGCCGGTCAGCATCAACGCCAACACGGCGCCGACCCCGGCCGAGGGCAAGGTCGACAGGATCGTCAGCGGGTGGATGTAGCTCCCGTAGAGGACGCCCAATACGACATAGACCGCGATCAGCGCGGCGGCGATCAGCAACGGCTCGCTGGCGAGCGATTCCTGGAAGACCTTGGCGGTGCCCTGAAAGCTGCCGCGGATCGTGGCCGGCATGCCGAGCGCGGCTACCGTCCGCTCGATCGCCGCCGTCGCCTGGCTCAGGGACACGCCCTGGGCGAGGTCGAAGGAGATCGTCGAGGCGACGGCGAGGCCCTGATGGTTGACCGCCAGCGGCGTGCTGCCGGCGGCGAAATGGGCGATTGCGGAGAGCGGCACCATCGTCTCGGGGAAGGTGGCGACCGGGGCTCCGGTCGAGGCGACGCCATGCCCGATATTGGCGATCGCGTTCGTCGCCTGGTTGCGCGCCGTGTCGCTCGCGACCTGGGCCGCGGCCGAGGCGGCGGCATTGCTGCTGGCGGCCGGCACCTTTGCCGATACCGTGCCGGCGACGGCGTTCGTCGCGTGCGTGCCGCCGACCGCGCCGCCGCTGGTGCTGACATAGATCTGTTTCAGCGTCTGCGGGCTCTGCCAGTATTTCGGCGCGACCTCCATGACCACGTGGTATTGGTTGCGCGGGTTGTAGACGACCGACACTTGGCGCTGCCCGAAGGCATCGTAGATCGTGTTGTCGATCTGGCTCGCGCTGAGGGAAAGCCGCGCCGCCGCGGCGCGGTCGATCGTCAAAAGCGCTTCCAGCCCCTTCTGCTGCTGGTCGATGCTGACGTCCCGCAGGACCTTCAGCCGCCGCAACGCCGCCTCGATCTTGGTAGCCCAGGCATAGACCGCTTTGTCGTCGTCGCCGACGAGCGTGTATTGGTACTCGGCGGCGCTGAGGCGGCCGCCGGCCCGGATGTCCGGCACCGGTATCAGAAAGATCCGCGCGCCGGCCACCTGCGCGAGCTTGCGGCGCAATCGCCCGATCACCTGAAAGACCGAGGCGTTGCGTTGCGACAGCGGCTTCAGGGTGGCGAAGGTGAAGCCCGAATTGGTCTGGAAGCCGCCCGTGAAGCCGACGATGTTCTGCACCGCCGGGTCGGCTTTGATGATGCCGATGAACTGGCGCAGCTTCTGCTGCATGTGCTGGAACGAAATGCTCTGGTCGGCCTGGATGGTGCCGATCATCCGCCCGGTGTCCTCCGGCGGGAAGAAGCCCTTCGGGATGATCACCGACAGATAAACGGCGAAGCCGATCGTCGCGAGCAAGGTCAGCATGACGAGCGCCGGGTTGGCGAGCGCGACGCGCAGCGTACGGTCATAGCCGGCGAGCGCCCCCTCGAAGATGCGCTCGCCGGTGCGGTAGAGGCGGCCGTGCGCGGCGGGCCCGGCGCCCGGCCCGGCGATCAGATAGGCGCACATCATCGGCGTCGTCGTCAGCGAGACGAGGAGCGAAATGAGGATCGTCGTCGACAGGACGACCGCGAATTCGCGAAACAGCCGCCCGACGATGCCGCCCATCAACAGGATCGGCAGGAAGACGGCGACCAGCGAGGCGCTCATCGACAATACGGTGAAGCCGACCTCGCGCGAGCCCTGCAACGCCGCCTGCATGCGCGGCATGCCGGCCTCGATGTGGCGGGTGATGTTCTCCAAGACCACGATCGCGTCGTCGACGACGAACCCCGTAGAGATCGTCAGCGCCATCAGCGACAAATTGTCGAGGCTGTAGCCCAACAGATACATGACGCCGAAGGTGCCGATCAGCGAGATCGGCACCGCGACGCCGGGGATCAGGGTCGCGCGCGCGTTGCGCAGAAACGCGAAGACGACGAGGATGACGAGAACGATCGCGATCAGCAGCGTCCCTTCGACCTCGTGCACCGAGGCGCGGATCGTCGTCGTCGCGTCCATCGGCATGTCGACGCGGATGGCGCTGGGGATCGAGGCGCGCAACGTCGGCAGCAGCGCCCTTATGCGATCGACGGTGTCGATGATGTTGGCGCCTGGCTGCTTGCGCAGGATGACGAGGACGGCCGATTTGCCGTTCGAGAGGCCGAGGTTGCGCAGGTTCTCGACCGAATCGTCGACCTCCGCCACGTCGCTCAAGCGCACCGCGGCGCCCTTGCGGTAGGCGATGACGAGCGGCCGATAATCGGCGGCATGGGTCGCCTGGTCGTTGGTGTAGATTTGCAGCCGGCGGCCGCCGACCGTGATCGACCCCTTGGGGCTGTGCGCGTTGGCCGAGGACAGCGCGGCGCGCACGTCCTCGAGCCCGATCCCGTATTTGAAGAGGGCGAGCGGGTTCAGCTCGACCCGCACCGCCGGCAGCGAGCTGCCGCCGAGCTCGACTTCGCCGACGCCGGGGATCTGCGACAGCGCCTGCTGGATGACGGTCGAGGCGGCGTCGTAGATCTGGCCGCGCGTCAGGGTGTCCGAGGTCATCGTCAGGATGGCGATCGGCGCGTCGGACGGGTTGACCTTGTGGTAGGTCGGGTTCTGCCTGAGGCTCGTCGGCAGGTCGGCGCGCGCCGCGTTGATCGCCGCCTCGACGTCGCGCGCGGCGCCGTTGATGTCGCGGTCGAGGCCGAACTGCAAGGTGATGCGCGCGTTGCCGACGCTGCTGATCGAGGTCATCTCGGTCACGTCGGCGATGATGCCGAGATAGCGCTCGAGGGGCGTCGCGACGCTCGTCGCCATCGTTTCGGGGCTGGCGCCGGGCAAGGTCGCGCTGACCGAGATCGTCGGGAAATCGACCTGCGGCAAGGGCGCGACCGGCAATTTGAAATAGGCGAGCAGGCCGGCGAGCGCGACGCCGATCGTCAAGAGCGTCGTCGCCACCGGCCGCCTGATGAACGGCGCCGACGGGTTCAAGCGCGCCTCCTCCGGAGGCTCACCCCGGGGCCCCTTCCCCGCTCGCCGCGGCGCCGCCGAAACGCCGGCGCAGACGATCGGCGAGCCGGTCGAAGGCGAGATAGATGACGGGCGTCGTGAAAAGCGTCAGAAGCTGGCTGACGATCAGCCCGCCGACGATCGTCAGCCCGAGCGGATGGCGCAGTTCGGAGCCGGTCCCGGTGCCGAGCATCAGCGGCAATGCCGCGAAGAGCGCCGCGAAGGTCGTCATCAGGATCGGGCGGAAGCGCAGGAGGCAGGCCTGGTAGATCGCCTCGCGCGGCGGCTTCCCCTCATGCCGCTCGGCATCGAGCGCGAAGTCGACGATCATGATCGCGTTCTTCTTGACGATGCCGATGAGGAGGATGATGCCGATGATCGCGACGACGGTCAGATCGCTGCCGTCGAGCATCAGCGCCAAGAGCGCGCCCACCCCGGCCGAGGGCAGGGTCGACAGGATCGTCACCGGGTGGATGAAGCTCTCGTAGAGGACGCCCAAGACGATGTAGACGGTGACGATCGCGGCGAGGATCAGCAGCAATTCGCTGCCGAGCGAGGATTCGAAGGCGAGTGCGGCGCCCTGGAAGCTCGTCAGCATGCTGGCCGGCGTGCCGATCTCCTTTTCGGCCGCCTTGATCGCATCGACCGCGGCGCCGAGCGAAGCGCCCGGCGCGAGATTGAACGACACTGTGACGGACGGAAACTGCCCGAGATGGCCGATCTCGATCGGCGCCGTCCGCTCGCTGATCCGGGCGATCGCCGACAGCGGCACCTCGCCCGTCGCCGACAGCGAGGACGGCAGGTAGATCGTGCCGAGGGCGGCGAGCGAGCGCTGCTGTTTCGGATCGACCCCGATGATCACGCGGTACTGGTTCGATTGCGTGAAAATCGTCGAGACGATGCGCTGGCCGAAGGAGTCGTATAGCGCGTTGTCGACCGTCGCGGGCGTGATGCCGTAGCGCGCGGCGGCGCTGCGGTCGATGTTGACGTAGGCGGCGAGCCCGTTTTCCTCGAAGGTGCTCGACACGTCGGCGAGCTGCGGCAGCTGGCGTAGCCGCGCGATCAGCTGCGGCACCCACTCCGTAAAGGCGCCGGGATCGGCGTCCTCGAGCGCGAATTGGTATTGCGAGGCGCCGACCGTCGCGTCGATCGTAAGATCCTGCACCGGCTGCAGATAGAGCGCGACGCCGGTCACCTCGCGCGTTTCCGTCGCCAGCCGGCGGACGATGTCGGCGGCGCTGGCGCGGCGCTCGTCCTTCGGTTTCAGGTTGATCAGGAACCGGCCCGAATTGAGCGTCATGTTGGTGCCGTCGACGCCGATGAACGAGGAGAGGCTCACGACATCGGGATCTTTGAGGATGAGGTCGGCCAGTGCCTCTTGGCGCTGCGCCATCGCGGCGAAGGAAACGCTGGGCGAAGCGACCGAAATGCCCTGGATGAGCCCGGTGTCCTGGACCGGGAAAAAGCCCTTCGGGATGATGGCGTAGAGGTAGACGCTGAGCGCCAGCGTCAGAACCGCGACGGCGAGCGTCAGCGGCTGGTGGTCGAGCACGACATCGAGGGCACGGCCGTACCGGGCGATCAGCGCCTCGAACCACTCCTGGCTCTTGCGCGCGACGGCATTCATCTCGGAGGGAGGCCGATGGCGCAGGATCCGGGCGCACATCATCGGCACTAAGGTCAAGGCCACGAGCGCGGAAATCAGGATCGTGATGGCGAGCGTGATCGCGAATTCGCGGAAGAGCCGGCCGACGACGTCCGGCATGAACAGAAGCGGGATCAGCACCGCGATCAGCGAGACGGTCAGCGAGATGATCGTGAAGCCGATCTGCTGCGAGCCTCTGAGCGCCGCCTGCAACGGCGCCTCCCCGGCCTCGATGTAGCGCGCGATGTTCTCGATCATGACGATCGCGTCGTCGACGACGAAGCCGGTGGCGACGGTCAGCGCCATCAAGGACAGATTGTTGAGGCTGAAGCCGAAGAGATACATGACCGCGAGCGCGCCGATCAGCGACAGCGGCACCGAGAGGCTCGGGATGAGGGTCGCCGAGAGATTGCGCAGGAAGAGAAAAATCACCGCGACGACAAGGAAGACCGCGAGCCCCAATTCGAATTCGACATCGGCGACCGAGGCGCGGATCGTCACCGTGCGGTCGGTCAACAGCCGCCCCCGCACCGCCGGCGGCAACGCGGCGCTCAACTGCGGCAGCAATGCCTTGACGCGGTCGGCGACGCTGATGACGTTGGCGCCGGGCTGGCGCTGGATGTTCAAGAGGATCGTCGGCTGCCGGTCCTCCCAGGCCGCGAGCTGGCTGTTCTGGGCGCCG
>DASYYD010000086.1:0-29319 GCA_035934195.1 Allostellaceae bacterium
AGATCCCGTTTTGTGCCAATATCGCAGCGGCGAGGAATCTTCCTCGCTCGGGACTCTCTTTGGAGGGCTTTATGGCTCTGGGCTCACAGCCCCGCTGGACGGTGCGGACGGCGGACGCGCAGGTCGGCATCGATGTCGGCCTGCGCGAGTATATGCTTCGCATCTACAACTACATGGCGTCGGGGCTGGCGCTGACCGGCATCGTCGCCTATGTCGCGGCCTCATCCGGCTTCTACGCGTCGATTGCGCGCACGCCCGTCATGTGGCTCGTCATCCTGGCGCCGCTCGGCCTCGTCATGTGGCTGAGCTACGGCATCCAGCGGATGCAGGCGAGTACGGCGCAGGCGCTCTTCTGGGTCTATTCCGGCATGATGGGGCTGTCGCTCGGGGTGGTGTTCCTCGCCTTTACCGGCACGAGCGTCGCCCGCGTCTTTTTCATCACCGCCGGCACCTTCGCGGCGATGAGCCTCTACGGCTATACGACGCAGCGCGATCTTTCCGGCTTCGGCTCCTTCCTGTTCATGGGGCTGATCGGCATCATCATCGCCGGGCTCGTCAACCTCTTCATCCATTCCTCGGCGCTGCAATTCGCGATCTCGGTGATCGGCGTCGTCGTCTTCACCGGGCTGACCGCCTGGGACACGCAGCAGATCAAGGAGATGTATTACGAGGCCGACGGGGCCGAGATCGCCAGCAAGAAGGCGGTGATGGGCGCGTTGCGGCTCTATCTCGACTTCATCAACCTCTTCATGATGCTGTTGCAGCTGATGGGGACGCGGCGCGACTGAGCCCCGGCGTCCTTGCGAAAGAAAAAGCCGCCCGATCGCTCTGGCGGCTTTTTTGCGGACGGAAATCAGGCCGCTCAGGGTCCGTTGCGCGCGTTGCCGTTGGCCACCGAATCGGCGATGCCCGGACGTCCGGTGGCGATCGCCTTCTCGACCGTGACCACCGAGAAGCAGGTCAGATCGAGCAGCGCGAGCCCGATCGCGATGACGACGAGGAACGCGTTCATGTGACCGGCGATGCGATCGAGCCGTCCGATGAGGCTCGTCGGATTGTCGCCGGAAGAACTCGGCAGCCGCATGGCGCCCTCCAGAACCGAATAAGTACCCGAGGTAGACAGCTCTGCCGCAGTGCACAACGCACAAAAAAGCAGGTCAGCCATCCATACCTTTAATGCATGCCATGGCCGAGGGCGCTCATGGCGCCCGTCCGCCGCCGTCGCCGTCTGAGCGGTCGGCATGGTTGCGATCGGCGTCAGGCAAGCGGTCGCAACGGCTAAACTTGCAATAATTTTTTGTGCGGTTTCATCGAAACGCCTTTTCTTAAACCCATGATACCGAGTAACCGATTCCACTTCGCGCTCAACGAATTCATACAAGGGAGCGCGACGAAATGGGCAATGAACCACCCCGCGCCCAGGGCCCGCATCGCCTGCCATGCTCGCAGCGGGCTACCGCCGCCTAGTGCGCCGCGTCCCAGCTTTTGGCCCAGCCGGTCTCGACGACGAGCGGCACGCTGAGTTCGCAGTTGGGCGCGCAGGCGCCTTCCATCACCTCCTTGACGAGCCGGGCCGTCGCTTCGGCCACCGTTTCCGGCACCTCGAAGAGGAGCTCGTCATGCACCTGCAGCAGCATGCGCGCCTTGAAGCCGGCCGCGGCGAGGGCCGTCGGGATGCGCGCCATGGCGCGGCGGATGATGTCGGCCGCCGCGCCTTGCAAGGGCGCGTTGATCGCCTGCCGCTCGGCCCCGGCGCGGCGCGCCGGGTTCGGGTCGCGGATGCCGGGGATGAAGCATTTGCGCCCGAAGATCGTCTCGACATAGCCTTTGGCGCGGCAGTCGGTCTTCACTTTTTCCATATAGGCGCGGATCGCCGGGAAGCGGTCGAAATAGGCGCGGATGTAGGCCGCCGCCTCGACTTGCGGAACACCGATCTGAGCGCCGAGGCCGAAGGCGCTGATGCCGTAAATGATGCCGAAATTGATCGCCTTGGCGCGCCGGCGGGTGAGCGCGTCCATCTTGTCGAGCGGCACGCCGAAGACCTGGCTCGCGGTCAGCGCGTGAATGTCGATGCCCTCGCGGAACGCCTGCTTCAATTCCGGCACCTCGGCGACATGGGCGGCGAGACGCAACTCGATCTGGCTGTAATCGGCCGAGAGCAGCACATTCCCCTCTTCGGCGACGAAGGCGCGGCGGATGCGGCGGCCCTCCTCGGTGCGGATCGGGATGTTCTGCAGATTGGGCTCGGTCGAGGAAAAGCGCCCCGTCGCGGTCGCGGCGAGCGCATAGGAGGTATGGACGCGGCCGTCTTGCGGATCGATCTCCTGCCCGAGCGCGTCGGCATAGGTCGATCTGAGCTTCGACAACATGCGCCAGTCGAGCACGAGGCGCGGCGCGTCGTGCAAGGGCGCCAATTGTTCGAGGATCGAGGCGTCGGTGCCGTAGGCGCCGGTCTTGCCCTTCTTGCCGCCGGGCAGCCCCAATTTGTCGAAGAGGATCTCGCCCAGCTGCTTCGGCGAGCCGATGTTGAAGGGGTTGCCGACGGATTTGAAGGTCGCCTCTTCGAGTTCGGCGATCCGCGCCGTGAAATCGCGCGACAGCTCGGCGAGGGCGGCGCGATCGACCTTGATCCCCTCGCACTCCATCTTTGCCACGACCGGCACCAGCGGTCGCTCGATCGTCTCGTAGAAGGCGGCCATACGCTCGCGCACGAGCCGCGCCTTGAGGAGCGTGTGGAGGCGCAGCGCCGCGTCGGCGCGCTCGGCCGCATAGTCGCGCGCCCGTTCGGCCGGCACCTCGGCGAAGGGGATGAGGCTCTTGCCGCTGCCGACGAGGTCCTTGAGCGGCGTCATCTCGTGCTCGAAGACGCGGCGGACGAGCGCCTCGACGCCGTGCTCGAACTGGCCGCCGTCGAGCACATAGGAGATCAGCATCGTGCAGTCATAGGGCGCGACCGGGAGCCCTTCCCGCAACAGCAGGCGCGCGGCGCCCTTCATGTCGTGGCCGATCTTGAGGACGCCCGGATCGGCGAGGAGCGGGCGCAGCTTATGGAGTGCTCGGGCGCGTTCGAGATTGCGGGCGGGACCGAGATCGAGCGCGCCCGCGCCATGACCGGCCCCGAGCGGGAGATAGCCCGCCTCCTGCGGGCGCAGCGCGAGCGCGATGCCGGCGAGCGCGGGGCGGCCGCCGGGAGCGCTGCTCGCCTCGACCGAGATTGCGACGGCGCCCGCTTCGCGCGCCCGCTCGATCCAGCGGTCGAGCGCCGCTTCGCTGTCGATCAGCGCGTATTCGCGCGGCGCCGTGAAGGGCGGGACATCGGGAACGGCCGGCTCCGGCGTTTCGGCCGGCGCAGCCGGCGCGAGGCCGGCGAGGCGCTGCGTCATCCGCGTCGCCAATGCCCGGAACTCCATCTCGCGCAGGAACGGCAACAGACGGTCGAGATCGGGCGGCCTCACCGCGAGGTCGGAAAGCGGGCAGGGGAGCGGCGCATCGATGTCGAGCTTGACCAGCTCCTTCGAGAGGCGCGCCATCTTGGCGTGCTCGATCAGCGACTCGCGGCGCTTTGGCTGCTTGATCTCCTGCGCATGCGCGAGGAGGGTTTCGAGGTCGCCATAGGTGTTGATGAGTTCCGCGGCGGTCTTGACGCCGATGCCGGGGACGCCGGGCACATTGTCGACGCTGTCGCCGGCGAGCGCCTGCACATCGACGACGCGCTCCGGCCCGACCCCGAATTTCTCGCGCACCTCGACTTCGCCGATCGGCCGGTTCTTGATCGGGTCGAGCATCGTTACGTGCGCCCCGACGAGCTGCATCAGGTCCTTGTCGGAGGAGATGATCGTGACCTCGGCGCCGGCCTCGACGGCGTGCCTTGCATAAGTCGCGATCAGATCGTCGGCCTCGAAATCCGCGAGCTCGATCTGGCACACGCCGAAGGCTTCGGTGGCGCGGCGCACCAGCGGAAATTGCGGCACCAGATCCTCGGGCGGCTCGGGGCGGTGCGCCTTGTACTGGTCATAGAGCCGGTTTCTGAACGAGGCCCCGGAATAGTCGAAGACGACCGCGATGTGGTCGGCGTCGGTCTCGGAGAGGAGCTTCGCCAGCATGTTGCTGAAGCCGAGGACGGCCGCGGTCGGCAGCCCGTCGGAGCGGGTCAGCGGCGGCAGCGCGTGATAGGCGCGGAAGATGAAGCCCGAGCCGTCGACGAGATAGACATGGCGCGGCGCGAGAGAATGCGCGGCGCCCGGCTGCGGCACCGCCGGGCGGGCGAGGACCTCGTTCATCGGCGCCTCTCCTTCAGCGCGCCTCGCTCTCGGGCGCGACTTGCGGCGCGGCGCCCCGGTTGACAAAGAGCCGCGAACAGTATGGGCATTCCGCCTTTCCGCTCGGCGCGAGGTTCAGATACACCTTGGGGTGGCCGAGCGGGCCACCGCCGCCGTCGCAGGCGGCGACCATCGTGTCGATGGTGATGGTTTCGAAAGGCGTCATGAGCCGTCCGCAGAAAAGCCGCACCCGATCGATCGCTCGACGCGGCGGATGATACCCGGTCATGCGGCACAATCAACGACGCTGGATCGTCTTTCTCGGCATCGCCATGTTCACGCTCGGGCAATTCGGCTGCGCTCCCGTGACCGACCGTGAGGCGCGGCTCGAAGGGGTCGGCACGCCGCGCGCCGCGCCCGAGCCGGGGCCGGCGCCGCGCTTTGCGGGCGACCGCTTCATCACGGCGGACGGCTTGAGCCTGCCGCTGCGCCGATGGCTGCCAAAGGGCCCGCCAAAGGCGGTCTTCCTGGCATTGCACGGCTTCAACGATTATTCCCACGCCTTCGAGGAGCCGGGCAAAGCCTGGGCGAAAGACGGGATCGCCACCTACGCCTATGACCAGCGCGGCTTCGGCGCGGCGCCCGGCCGCGGGCGGTGGCCGGGCCGCTTCGCCCTCGCCGCCGACGCTGCGACCGCAAGCGAGATCCTGCGCCGCATGTACCCGCATGTGCCGCTTTATCTGCTCGGCGAGAGCATGGGCGGCGCCGTCGCCGTCGTCGCGATGACCGGCGAGGGCGGCGCCCCCGTGCCGCAAGTCGACGGCGTCATCCTCGTCGCGCCGGCCGTCTGGGGCCGGGCGGTCATGGGGCTCGCGCCGAAGCTCGTGCTCTGGGTCGGGGTGCGCCTCTTCCCGGCGATGAAGCTGACCGGCCGCGGGCTGCATATCTGGGCCTCGGACAACATCCCGATGCTGCGGGCCTTGGCGCGCGACCGGCTCGTCATCAAGAGGACGCGGGTCGATACGGTCTGGGGCCTCGTCAACCTGATGGACGCGGCGCTCGCTTCGGCGCCGCGGCTCACCGCGCCGCTCCTCCTCCTCTACGGTGCGCATGACGAGATCATCCCGAAGCGCGCGTTCCGCCGTTTCGCCCGCGCGCTGCCGCCCGGCCCCGGCCGCGATCGCCGGCTCGCCTATTATGGACAAGGCTGGCACATGCTGACGCGCGACCTCGAAGGCCCGCTCGTCATCAAGGATGTGGCGAGCTGGGCGCTGTCGCGGGGGGCGCCGCTCCCCTCGGGCGCCGACCATGCCGGGGCCCGCTTCTTCGGCGGCCTTGCATCCTCCCGCCCCGGCGCGCTATCTGAGACGGCTCAAAGCCGTGCGCACCCGTAGCTCAGCTGGATAGAGCGCTGCCCTCCGAAGGCAGAGGTCGTGAGTTCGAATCTCGCCGGGTGCGCCAAATTCTTCAACGACTTAGGCGGCGCGCGATTCTCAAGGGGCGTGATAAAGGTAGCAGATAGGTAACGCCATCGGGCGCCCGAAGGAAGGGGAAATGCCGGGTCACTTGTTCAAGAAGCTGAAGGAACTCGTGAATGGCGATCTCAATTTTTCGGTCGGGGATCACCCGAAAGAGATGATCGAAAGAAATTGGCCGTTGGAGCCGGCCGAGATCGACGCGCTCGATAAGAAGCTGACTGCCGAGGTTGAGGCAGCGAGCGACTCGCAAACGGGCAACCCGCGAACGCGGGATCGCTGGAAGCACGTCCGAGCGTCGTTCGACCAGGTCAAGGGTGGCAGAGACAAAGAAGGTTAGGTCGCCTTGGGGGAGCGCGGTATGAGGTTAACCAAAGCGCTTGGGGCGGCTGGCTTCGCATTGCTCGCATGTAAAGCCGCTGCTGCTGACGAAGTACCACGTTGGCAGCAACCGCTAGCGGGCACCCCTGCATTTCTCGGCGACGACGGCGGCGCGGACTTCGCGACCGTATGCAGGAGCGCCGACAGCTACCGCGCATGGTCCCTCAGCTACCAACCCGCTCCTGCCGATTGCCGGAGGTTCCGTCGGGGCCTCAAACTCGTCATTAAGGCCGTGGTCTATGATCCGGCGAAAGACAAAGACGACACTATCGGTGATGGCTGGCCACTGGCGAAGATCAATATCCCGTCCGCGGGCTTCACCGGCTACCTTCAATTGTTCAACCTCAAGCCGCACATCCCGCCGGGTACAGTCGTGCACTTGGTGAAAGTTCCGGGGACCGGGACCCTTCGGCTTGCCTCCTCGGCGAAACTCCAGCTTGCCCCGTCAGGCATGCCGCTCGACGCGGGCCTCGACCTCGGCGAACGAGCTACGGCGCGAATAATGCGGTATGACCCCTCGGCTGACTTCTCCCACGATCTGTACGTTACAATCACAGATGGGAGATATGCCGGTAGGTCAGGGTGGGTCTCCAGCTCTGATATTGGCCGCGGTAGTCCTCAACCCTTCTTCACGGGATCCTTGATCGAGGCTAACCAGCCACTCTCCCCTTCACAGCAGCCGGTACCCCAAAACGCCACGCGCGAAACAAAAAACGTACCGGCAGGAGATGCCATGCCCGCGCACGCCCCGCCTGATACTCCGCCCGCTGGTGCATCGACTGAGGCTCGGGTGCCACTCGATTTGCGACTGGCGAAAAAGCTGCCGCTGCCGGAGCCGCTGGCAGCAGTACAGAAGGCGATCGGAGCACCCGGCGGTGGCTGGATACCGAAAGGGGTGGGAGCGCGGCGGTCCGGCGAGGTCTGGTACCGTTGGTATCACCGCTGCGGTAACAATATGAGCTTTGGCGATGCGGTCGTGCGGGACGGTCAGGTTGTCGGGCTTTGGTTTGAGGGCTGCGCGGGTGAGACGGTGATTCGTAGGGCGAATGGAGATTTCCACGTTGTCGATGAGAACGGGAAAATCACATTTCTGTCGCAGGCCCAGAAGCGCGAGCAAGGACGAGAACAAGCGTAATTTCGCAAAGCGATCGGCGTGCCCTGCGCCATGATGGCAATCGACATCGAGGCAATCGCAAACGAGCGAGCGCGTCACCCCGATGAGTCACGCGACGAGTTGGTGGCACGCTATACGGAGGCAGCGCTGTATAGTCTCTATACGACCCGCCAGAAGATATCGGCGGACAAGCTGATTCATATCGCTGGCAACCTTGTCGGTTACGTCGAGGCACATTCGGGATTGGTGCCCGCGCAGACAAGGCACCAATTCGAGGCAGATTGCACGGCCGATCGGCTGCCGTGGTGAAGCCAGGCGGGCCGCGCGGCGGTTTGGGTGCGCCCGGGCCCGGGTGTGGCGCCGGCTTCCGTGCGCAGCAGCCCCGCCAAGACGCTGGCGGCGCGCGCCGCGTGTTCATGCGGAGCGAGAGGATCGCGGGAGGCGGATGAGAAGTTTAAGGGCTAAGTCGATGCGTGGCATGTCACCCAGGATAAGGCTGCGGAACGGCTCCAGGGTGCGATTCGCACTTGCCGCCATCGCGAGCCTTCTTTATCTCACTGGAGCATATGCTCAAATCTATAGACAGATTACGACCCAGCGGCTCGGCTGTCAGCAATGGAAAACCTACGAGAAGATACAGAATTACGTCGTACACAACGATAAGGACGGATTCAGAGCAGCCCTTGTCACCAACATCGCGAACGGCAACTGCTTGATATTTCAGCCAGGAGAGCAGGTTGTTGTGGAAGACCGCGGATTTGTAACGGTGAAGCTGCGGCCGAAGGGGTCTATGCTAGAATACTGGACGGTAATCGAGGCGATATTGGGAGAATAAGGGCTTTCCGGCCTCACGATGGGCCGCCGATTTCACTAAGACCCCGTTAAGCGGATCGCAAGGATCGCCGCGGGGGGATCTTGGCGCGAAAGGCGCGGACTATGGCGCCATTGCGGGTTTCCGGCCCGCGCGCGGCGGTGGTGGGCTTTGATCCTTTGCGCCATAATACCGCAGCCTTTTTGAACGGGAGGACGGCATGGAGATCGAGGCGGCGGTCTTTCGCAAGGTATTGGAGCCGCTCACGATCGAGGCCGTCGATATAGACAAACCTTGGGGCCGCGAGGTCTTGGTGCGCACCGTCGCGACGGGCGTCTGCCACAGCGACCTGCACGTCGTCGACGGCGTCGGCCGTTTCCCGCTCGACCGGCCGATCGTCCTCGGGCACGAGGGTGCCGGCGTCGTCGAGGCGGTCGGCTCCGAGGTCACCACCCTGCGCCCCGGCGATCATGTCGTCGCCTGCCTTTCCGGGTTCTGCGGCAACTGCCCGCAATGCCTCTCCGGCCACCCCAATTTGTGCACCGGCGGCATCGTCACGCGCCCCGACGGCGCCGCGCCGCGGCTCTCGCAGAAGGGGGCGCCGCTGCGCCAGTTCATCGGCATTTCGAGCTACGCCGAAAAGATGCTCTTGCACGAGAATTCGGTCGTGAAGATCGACCCCGAATTGCCGCTCGACAAGGCGGCGCTCGTCGGCTGCGGCGTGCTTACGGGGGTCGGGGCGGCGCTGCGCAGCGCCGGGCTCGAGCCGGGGCAGACGGTCGCGGTCTTCGGCTGCGGCGGCGTCGGGTTGTCGATCGTCCAGGGCGCGAGGATCGGCGGCGCCCGCCGCATCGTCGCGATCGACATGTTCGAAAGCAAACGCGAGATGGCGCTGCGCCTCGGCGCCAGCGAGTTCGTCAACAGCGCCGAGGAGGACCCGGTGAAGGCGGTGCGCCGGCTGACGGGCGGCGCCGGGGTCGACCACGCCTTCGAAGCCGTCGGCAACGCGAAGCTCTGCCGGCAGGCGATCGAATCTCTCGCGATCCGCGGCACCGCGACGATCGTCGGCGTCCTGCCGCCCGAGGCGACGATCGAGTTCCCATGGATGGCGATCCGCCCGGAATGCAAGGTGCAGACTTCGCGCATGGGCTCGAACCGCTTCCGCACCGACATCCCGCTCTATCTCGATTTCTACCGCCAGGGCCGGCTCGACCTCGATGCGATGGTGACGAAGAGGGGCCGGCTCTCCGACATCAACGAAGCCTTCCGCGCGATGAAGGCGGGCGAAGTCGCGAGGACCGTGCTAACCTTCGATTGAGGCTCAGCGCGGGTGTTCCGGCTGACGCCCCGGAGGCGCGCTCGGCGAGTGGGAGGCGGCGGCAGGCGAAGATCAATTATTCTTGATGAACCGGGCTTGCTTCCGCCCGATCCGTCTCAGAGCCGTGGGCGAAACGCCTGAGAATCCGTGTCCGCCGTTGTAGGAGACGTACGTCGTCGCCACACCGTCCTTTTGCAGCGTGTCGTAGACTTCCTGGCTCTGCGAGGGAGGCACCGTCGTGTCGGCGTTTCCCTGCACGACGAGCGTCGCGGCGGAGTTCCCCGAGAGATAGGTGATCGGGGAAACGCTCGCCCACTGTGCCTTCGTCACATCGGCAATGGGAATGCCGAAGAAGAACTGACCTAGGGCGCGATAGCGCACAAGCTCGCCCGGGATCGCCGCCATCGCGACGAGGTCTGAGGGACCGAAATCATCGACGACGCAGGAAACCTTTGGGGAAACCCCGAAGTAGAGGGAAGCTTCGTCTCCCGCGACCGGAGTGTCGAGAGAGCCGAGGAAGAGCGCGAGGTGCCCTCCTGCGGACTCGCCGAGCGCGCAGATGTGGTTCGGATCGACATTGTAGAGGCTGGCCTGCGCACGCAAGAAACGGACTGCGAGCTGCGCATCCACGAGCTGGTCCGGCCAGCGGTTTGCCCGCGTGCGCCGGTGGTAAAGACGGTAGTTGATGGCGAACGCGGCAATTCCGTGGAAAGCGAAGAATTGGCAGCTGCCGTCGCTTAACAGGTTGGCCGCGCTTCCGTGCTGCCAGGTGCCGCCATGAATGAGGATGACGGCGGGAAGCGGGGAGCCGGCGCCCTTTGGCAGGCACGCGTCATAGGTCTCGGGAGGGAGCGGGCCGTAATGAATGCCTTTCTCGATGCGGACGCCCGGTGTCGAGGTCGCCGCAGCCAGGGCAGGCGCGGGACCCGAGAGAAAGCCGGAAAATACGACCAGTGCGAAGGCAATATGATATCTTCGCATAGCTGAAGCGCCTCCCTAGCGCGTCGGGTCGGAAGCGAGACGCACGAGGAGCTTGCCGAAATTGCGCCCCCGGAGAAGGCCGATGAAGGCCTCGGGCGCGTTGTCGAGCCCCTCGACAACGTCCTCGCGGTATTTGAGTTCCCCGGCGCGCACGAGCGGCGCCGCCATCGCCCGGTATTCGCCGTAGAGCTGCCAGCGGTCGCCGACGATGAAACCCTGGATCCTGATACGCTTCCGGACGACCGTCATCAGATTGGGGCCGGGCTGCGGCTCGTGGTCGTTGTATTCCGAGACCATGCCGCACATCACCATGCGGGCGAAATCGTTGAGCCGGGGAAAGACCGCGCGCTGCACCGCCCCGCCGACATTCTCGAAATAGACGTCGATGCCGTTGGGACAGGCGCGGTCGAGCGCCGCTCCGAGATCCGCCGCGCGATGGTCGAGGCACGCCGCAAAGCCGAGCTCCTCCTCGACATAGCGGCATTTGCCGGTGCCGCCGGCGATGCCCACGACATGCGCGCCGAGGCGCTTTGCGAGCTGTCCCGCGACCGCGCCGACCGCTCCGGAGGCGGCCGAGACAACGACGGTTTCGCCCGCCTTCGGCTGGCCGATGTCGTTCAATCCGACATAGGCGGTCAGCCCCGGCATGCCGAGAATGCCGAGCGCGGTCGAGATTGGCGCCTCCTTGGGATCGAGCTGCAAAAGCCCCGCCGCCTTGACCGCGCTATAGAGCTGCCAGCCATAGCCGCCCATCGCATAGTCGCCCTCGCGGAAGGCGGGATTGCGCGAGGCCGCGACCTCTCCGACGACGCGCCCCTCGATGACGGCGCCCACCTCGACCGGCTTCGCGTAGGAGCGTGCCGCACTCAAACGGCCGCGCATATAGGGGTCGAGCGAGAGATAGATGCCGCGCAGCAGCACTTCACCCTCGCCCGGCTCGGGCAAGGGCGCCTCGACGATCTCGAAATCGCCCGCGACCGGCATGCCCGTCGGCCGGCGCTTCAGCAGCACTTGCCGGTTGTTCTCCGCCATCTGGCATCCCTCTCTCGCAAGCCGACCCGCGACAAAGCTACACGATCGCGCCGCTGGACCGAAGGCTGGCATTGCGGCCAAAGATGTCATTGCGAGAAGCGCAGCGACGAAGCAATCTCGCCCAACACCCGCAGCGGGATTGCTTCGCTTCGCTCGCAATGACAGCCTGCGCGCGCCCCCAAGACAGGAGATGACCCTTGCCACCGACCCTCACGAACGCCGTCCGCGAGCGGCTCGCCAAATCCGAACTGGCGCTCGGCATCGGCATCCGCCAGTCGCGCACCGTCGACATCGCCGCCATCATGAAGGCGGCCGGCTACGACTGGCTCTTTCTCGATCTCGAGCACAATTCGATGGACCTCGACACCGCAGTGCAGATCTCGGTCGCCGCATTGGGCGTCGGGATCGCCCCTCTCGTGCGGGTGCCGGCGCGGCAATTCTGGCTGGCGACGCGGGCGCTCGACGGCGGCGCGCTCGGCATCGTCATGCCGCATGTCGACACGCCCGAGGAAGCGGCGGCGGTCACCCGGCATCTGCGCTACCCGCCCCAGGGACAGCGCTCGATCGCCGGCGGCCTGCCGCATCTCGGCTATGCCCAGGTCTCGATGGGCGAGACCTGCGCCGCGATCAACGCCGCGACCTTTCTGACCGTCATGCTGGAGACGCCGCAGGCGATCGCGAATGCGGAGAAGATCGCTGCCGTGCCCGGCATCGACTCGCTCCTTATCGGCACCAGCGACCTGTCGATCGAGATGGGCAGTCCGGGCCAGCTCGGGCACGAGAGGATCGCCGACGCCTACCGCACCGTCATCGCGGCCTGCCGGGCGCACGGCAAGCATCCCGGCATGGGCGGCGTCTACGAGCCGGAATTGATGCGCCGCTATATCGAGATGGGGATGCGCTTTCTGTTGACCGGCAGCGACCTCGGTTTCATGGCGAGCGGCGCCAGGGAATGCGCGAAGGCGATGCGCGCCTTCACCTGAGGGCGGTCAAATCGCCGGCCCGCGCCGGCCTCGGGATACGCCGCCGGCCGGACGTGCTGCGCGGCATCCTCCTCATGTGCGCCGGCGTCTCGATGTTCCCGTTCCTCAATGCCGGGGTCAAACTCTTGGCCCCGCATTACCCGGTCATGGAGATCGTCTGGGCGCGCTTCACCGGGCATCTCGCGATCATGCTCGCGGTATTTCTGCCGCGCTACGGCAGGCGCCTCTTCCGCACCCGGCGGCCGACCGTGCAGATCGGCCGCTCGCTGTTGATGCTGCTCTCCAACGTCGTCTTCGTCACCGCGATCGGGCATGTGCCGCTCGCCACCGCCTCGGCGATCGGCTTCACCTCGCCCCTGATCGTCACCACGCTGTCGGTGCCGCTGCTTGGCGAAACAGTGGGGCCGCGGCGGTGGAGCGCGGTCGTTGCCGGCTTTCTCGGGGCGCTCCTGATCATTCGGCCGGGGAGCGGTTTCCAGAGCCTGGCGGTGCTGCTGCTTCTCGTCTCGTCCCTCGCCTATGCCCTCTATCAGATCGCGACGCGCTGGATCGCCGCCTACGACAACGCCGCCACCGGCATCATCTTCGCCGCGCTCCTCGGTTCGCTCGCGACGAGCCTCGTTCTGCCCTTCGTTTTCGTCATGCCGAGGAGCCTTCTCGACCTCGCGCTCTTCCTCGCCATCGGCTGCTTCGGCGGCGCTGGGCATTACCTCATCATCCGCGCCTTTCAGCAGGGTCCGGCCGCCGTCATCGCGCCGCTGGGGTACGTCGAGCTGGTCGGCACGGCGAGCCTCGGCTATCTGATCTTCGCCCAGTTCCCCGATTTTTGGACCTGGGCCGGGGCGGCGGTCATCATCGCCTCGGGCCTCTACATCGCGCTGCGCGAGCGGCGGCGGCATACCGAGACGCGCAAATGAGCCTACCGGGCCATGTCGGGCATTTCGACAACGTCGAGCCGGTCCTCGCCGGCTGGGTCGTCGACACAAGCGATCCCGGCCGGCCGGTCGCCATCGTCGCGACGATCGACGGCGAGCGCCGGCTTTGCGCCGTCGCCGACCGGCCGCGACCCGACGTCGCCGAGGCAGAGGCGGGGTACGATCCCTCGCAGTTGAGCGAAAAGCGGGTCGCCGAATGGATAGCCAGCGTCGCCTACCCTTCCGACGGGGCGATTTTCATCGCCCGGGTCGGGGAGCGGCTGGTCGGCTACAGCCGGATCGAGCGCGGCCAGGGCGGCGCGAGCGGGATCGGCGTCCTCGCCCTGACCGTGCTTGCCGCCTGCCGGCGCAAGGGGCTCGGCGAGCGGCTGACGCGCCCGCTCTTCGATGAGGTGCGGCTAATGCTGGACGAGGTCTGGCTGTCGGTCGAGGCGGTAAACCTGCCGGCGATCCGGTTGTACGAAAAGCTCGGCTTTGTCTAACGTTCCGATCGGCCGGCGAATTGGAGCGTGCCGGCCGGTTTCTGACGATGGTCAAGAGGACGCGCTGACAGATGGACTTTTCCCTGCCCGACGATCTCCTCGCCCTGAAGGAGCGGACCGAGCGTTTCGTGCGGGAGAAGATCCTGCCCTATGAGGCCGACGTGCGGCAGGGCGCGCACGGACCGAGTGAGGAACTGCGGCGCGAGCTCGTCGCGCTCGGCCGCGAGGCTGGGCTGCTGTCGCCGCATGTGGCGCGCGAATGGGGCGGGCTCGGCCTCGACCACCGCGCCCAGGCGGTCGTCTTCGAGGCTGCCGGATATTCGCCGCTCGGGCCCCTCGCGCTCAACTGCTTCGCCCCCGACGAGGGCAACATGCACCTGCTCGAGGTGGTCGCCGAGGCGCGCCACAAGGAGCGCTGGCTGCGCCCGCTCGCCGCCGGCGAGATCCGTTCCTGCTTCGCGATGACCGAGCCGGCGCCCGGCGCCGGCGCCGACCCGTCGCTGCTGCGCACGACGGCCCGGCGCGACGGCGAACATTTCGTCATCGACGGGCTGAAATGGCTGATCACCGGGGCGCTCGGCGCCGCGCTCGGCATCGTCATGGCGAGGAACGAGAGCGACGCGGGCGGCCCGGCCGGGGCGACCATGTTCCTGACCCCGATGGAGGCGCCCGGCATAATCGTCGAGCGGGTGATCGAGAGCCTCGACGAAGCCTTCGTCGGCGGCCACGCGGTCATCCGCTTCGAGGGGCTCAGGGTGCACGAGAGCGAGGTGCTGGGCCGCATCGGCGAGGGCTTTCGCTATGCCCAGGTGCGGCTCGCCCCGGCGCGCCTGACGCACTGCATGCGCTGGCTCGGCGCCGCCCGCCGGGCGCACGACATCGCCTGCGGCTACGCGCGCCGCCGTATCGCCTTCGGCAAGCCGATCGGCGAGCACGAGGGTGTCGGCTTCATGCTCGCCGACAACGAGATCGACATCCATACGAGCCGGCTCGTCATCTGGCATACCGCCTGGCTCCTCGACCAGGGGCAGCGTGCCGGCCGCGAATCGAGCATCGCCAAGGTCGTCTGCTCGGAGGCGATCTGGCGCGTCGTCGACCGCTGCGTGCAGGTTTTGGGCGGGCTCGGCGTCACCGGCGACACCATCGTCGCGCGCCTCTTTCGCGAGGTCCGCCCGTTCCGCATCTATGACGGGCCCTCGGAAGTGCATCGCTGGAGCCTCGCCCAGCGCCTATTGCGGCAGGGCAGTGCCGATTGAATGCTGACGATTTCGGGCCTCACCTACCGCATCGGCGGGCGTCCCCTTCTCGTGGGGGCAAGCGCCCAGGTTCCGGCGGGCGCCAAGGTCGGGCTCGTCGGCCGCAACGGCGCCGGCAAATCGACCCTGATCGACCTGATCCGCGGCGCGCGCGAGCCGGACGCCGGCAATATCGAGCTGCCGCGTCATTGCCGGGTCGGGTTTCTTGCACAGGAGGCGCCGAGCGGCACCGCAACGCCGCTCGCTACGGTGCTGGCCGCCGACGTCGAGCGCGCGGCTCTTCTCTCCGAACGGGAGCGGGGAACAGCGCCGCTACGCCTCGCCGGGATCGAAGCGCGGCTCTTCGAGATCGATGCCGCCGCCGCGCCGGCGCGGGCGGCGCGGCTTCTGGCCGGGCTCGGGCTGGACGAAGCGATGCAGAGGACAGCGCTCGACGACCTCTCCGGCGGCTGGCGGATGCGGGTCGCGCTCGCCGCCGTGCTGTACGCGGAGCCCGATCTCCTGCTCCTCGACGAGCCGACCAATCACCTCGATCTCGAGGCGGCGATCTGGCTCGAACGGTTTCTGCGCAACTACCCGCGCACCCTCGTTCTCGTCAGCCATGATCGGCGGTTCTTGAACGCGGTCACGACGACGACGCTGCATCTGGAGCGCGGCAAGCTCGCCCTCTATTCGGGCGGCTTCGACGCCTTTGTGCGCGCCCGGCGCGAGGCCCGCGAGCGGGCGGCGAGCCTCGCCCGGCATCAGGCGGCTGAGCGCGAGCGGCTGCAAGCCTTCATCGACCGGTTTCGCGCCAAGGCGTCGAAGGCGCGCCAGGCGCAAAGCCGGATGAAGGCGCTCGCCCGCTTGGAGCCGGCCGCGCTCGTCGAAGACGAAGCCCCGCCGTCGATCCGCTTTCCCGACCCGCCGCGGCTCGCGCCGCCGCTGCTCGGCCTCGACCGGGTGAGCGTCGGTTATTTGCCCGGCCGACCGGTGCTGTCGCGGCTCGATCTGCGGCTCGATCCCGACGACCGCATCGCGCTCGTCGGCGCCAACGGCAACGGCAAGACGACGCTGGCGCGCCTGCTCGCCGGCCGTCTCGAAGCGACCTCGGGGCATGTGAGCCGGGCCCCGAAGCTCGTTTGCGGCTATTTCGCGCAGCACCAGATCGAGGAGCTTTGCGCAGAGGCCTCCGCCTTCGACCACCTCGCCGCGCTGATGCCGATGAGCCCGCCCGAGCGCATCCGCAGCCGGCTCGGCGGTTTCGGCTTCAGTGCGGACAAGGCCTTTCTGCCGCTCGCCGATTTGTCGGGCGGCGAGCGGGCGCGGCTCAATCTCGCGCTTGTCAGCGTCGATGCGCCGGCGCTTCTCGTCCTCGACGAGCCCACCAACCACCTCGACATGGAAGCGCGCGAGGCGCTGGTCGCTGCGCTCGACGAGTTTCCCGGCGCGGTCGTGCTGGTCAGCCACGACCGCCATCTGGTCGAGCTGGTCGCCGACCGGCTGTGGCTCGTCGCCGATGGCACCGTGCGACCCTTCGCCGGCGATCTCGACGATTACCGCGCGCTCGTCCTCGAAGGCTCGATGGACGATCGCGACGGCTCCGCGGGCGGCGAGGGCCGGCGTGCGGCCCGCCGGCGCGAAGCCGAACGCCGGCGGGCGCTCGACCCGCTGCGGCGGCGGGTGCGGCATGCGGAGGAAACGCTCGGCCGCCTGTCGGCCGAGCGCGACGCCCTCGACAGGGCCCTTGTGCTGCCGCAATCGGCCCGCGGGCAGGAGATTGCCGCCGCGCTCAAGCGCCGCGCCGAGCTCGACCGCCTGATCGCGGCGGCCGAGCGCGACTGGCTCGCCGCCGAGGAGGCGATCACCGACGCCGAATGAGCAAGGCCTGCCGCCCAGTCCGCCGTTAACCCGTCGTTAAGGTCCGTTGACGGAATCTTGCCGCCGGCGGCTTGCACCAGCCGCGCGCGGAAGAGGTGCCGTGACCCTCGACAACGGTTGCCTGCGCGAACTCGGTCGGCAGCTCATCGAAGAGCCGAGCTGGACCCGGCGCGCCAAGGCGGCGGAGCGGCTCGGCGAGATTTTTTGCGCAGGCGCGCTATCCGCCGACGAGCGCAGTCTCGTCGAGGGATTCTTTCGCCTGACCTCCTTCGACGAAGAAATCCTGGTGCGCCGGGTTCTCGCCGAGAGCCTGAAACGCACCGACGCCCTGTCGCGCGAGACCTTTCTCGTCTTTGCCGCCGACCGTGCCGAAGTCGCGGCGCCGTTGATCGAGCACTCGCCGCTTTTCGAGGAGAACGATCTCTTACAGATCCTCGAGGCCCGCTCCGTGGCGCATCGCCTGGCGCTCGCGCGCCGTTTTCGGGTCACCGAGCCGATCTGCGGGTTGCTGATCGCCAGCGGCGACGAAACGCTGATCGTCACGCTGTTGCACAACCGCGGTGCGGCAATCGGCGAGGACCAGCTGTGGCGGCTGATCGCATCGCCGCCGATCCGGCCGCGGGTCGTCGCCGCCCTCAAGCAACGCCGGGCACTATTGCCGCCGCGCATCCTGGCGGGCTTGCTGGAGCTCCATCATGCCTTCTCTTTCGGCGTCCCGGCGTCGGGATGGTGCGCGCCCGGTGAAATGGCGTGGCGCGGGTTGGTCGCCTTCGCCGGCCGGCGAGGGCAGGCCGGCGCAGAGCGGGGGCGCGCCCGCCCGTCGTCGGGGTAGCAAGAAGCACACCTTTTCCCGCGCGGCCAATGGCCGCATAAACCGGCTGCCGCGCGAAGCGCTTTGACAGCGGGGCCGAGCTCAGTTTATCCAGGTGTGGGGAGAGGGGGGTTTTCCGGTTCGCCGAGAGAGCGACGGCAACGCGAGACGGTGATCCCGCGCACCCTATTCGATGACGAGGCTCTGTCATGGCCGACACACCCGCGATCACCGACCGCAACCTCGAGGCGACGACCAACATCTCCCTGCGGCGCGAGACGGCGTGCTTTGCCTTTTTGTCGGCTCGCTCGGTGCTGCCGCCGATGCCGATCGATTCGATCAACCTCGATCTCGCCTCGGCCGATTATTTTCGCGGCCGGGCTTCGCTGTGGGCGACGCTCGAGATGCGCTCTTCGGTCAGCGACGACGGCCCGACGGCACTGCTCGGCTTCGACGAGAGTTTTCTGCGCCCCTTTGCCCGCGCGCTGATCGAAGCGGCGACGACCCGCGCGGCCTATCGCATGACGATCGCGGCAGAGCCGCGCGAGGGCGAGCGCTGCCGCGTCGTCGAGCATGTGACGGGCCCCGGCAAAGCGCTTCCGGAACTCGTCCTTCACCCGTTCGACAATGTCGTGCTGATCAGCGCGGCCGCAGCCGCGGACGGCGACGAGACGCTGTTTCAACTGCCGCGCAGCGACAGTTTTTTGCGTGCCTTCGCCAAGATGGCCTATGTCGCCGATCGCGCATTGCACGATCTCTTGGCCGAGATGGATAAGGTCGCACAACAGCGCCCGCCGCTGATCGGCGACTGAGCGGCCGTTTCCGACCGACGGCGCATGCGAAAAAGGGGGGCTCGGCCCCCCTTTTCCGTGTCCCCGCCGCTAGGGCTTCGTTGGCGGAGCGGTCGTATTGCCCGAGCTGATCCGCGCCAACTCCTCGCGGTTCAGCTGCTCGGTGATGCGGTCGCCGGCGGCGATGGCGCGCGCCGGCGGGCGGCGCATGGCCATCTTCTTGCGCATCATCATCTTTTTGTGCATCGCCATCTTGGGCATCGGCTTCGGCGGCATCGCCGAGGTTGTCTTCGGAGCCGGCGCGGGCGCCGCCGCGGAAGGCGCCGGGGCCGCAGGCGCGGCGGCGGCGGGCGGAGGAGGGGGAGCCGCCGACGGCGCGGGCGCTGCCGGGGCGCTCTGAGCCGCCGGGGGCGTCGAGGCGGGCGGGTTGGTCTGCGCCCATACCGGCGCGGCGATGACGAGCGCGCCGACGACCGCAACGCCGTTCAAGAGATGCTTCATGCCTGTGATCCTCTGTCGCAGTTCCGGATTGGCCGATTTCGTGATGGACATTCTTTTACCCTAGGGCAGCCCTCCGGGCCGAACAACAACAACGGGAGGCGCCATTTCGTTCCTCGGAACACGCAACGGCTGGCGCCGCGGATTCCGCCCGGCCGGCCGGATCATATGACCGAAATGCTCTCTATTCAAGCGCTTGGGTAGCTTCACCGGCGGCGCCGCGAAGCCGCGACGCGAGAAGGTCCGGTGCCGCCGCGACGCCCCTCAGACGACCCCCTTGGCGCGCAACCGGGCGATCTCGTCGGCGCGGTAACCGAGTTCGCGAAGCACCGCCTCGCTGTGCTCGCCGGGCTCGGGGCTCGCCGAGTTCAGCCGCGATGGAGTGCGGCTCAAGCCGACCGGCTGGCCGACCAGCTCGATCCGGCCGAGCGCCTCATGCTCGACCGCCTGGGCAATCCCGAGATGGCGGACCTGCGCATCGGCAAAGACCTGGTCGATCGTGTAGATCGGACCGCACGGGACACCCTTGGCGTTGAGCCGTTCGACCCATTCGGCGCTGTCGCGGCGGATCGTGTGCTCCTCGATCGCGGCGTTGAGCGCCTTGCGATTCTGCGAACGCAGCGCCGCCGTCGCATAATCCGGATGGGTCGCCAGCCCGGAAGCCTCGAGCGCGTGGGCCAGCCGGCGGAAAATCTCGTCGCCCGCCGAGGCGATGTTGATGTAACCGTCGCGGGTGCGGAAAACCCCGGTCGGGATGCTCGTCGGATGGTCGTTGCCGGCCTGTCCGGGCACTTCCTTGGCGACGAGCCAGCGCGCCGCCTGAAAATCGAGCATCGCGATCTGGGCGGCGAGCAGCGAGGTCTGCACCCACTGCCCTTCGCCCGACACCTCGCGCTCGAGCAAGGCGATCAAAATGCCGAGCGCGCAATAGAGCCCGGCCGACAAATCGGCAATCGGGATGCCGGCCCGCACCGGTCCTTGCCCCGGCAGACCGGTGATCGACATGAGGCCGCCCATCCCCTGCGCGATCTGGTCGAAGCCGGGGCGGTCGCGATAGGGGCCGCTCTGCCCGAAGCCCGAGATGCTGGCATAGACAAGGCGCGGATTGAGGGGTTTGAGGCTCGCATAATCGATGCCGAGCCGCTCCTTGACGTCGGGGCGGTAGTTTTCGACGACAACATCGGCATCGCACACCAGCCGTTGAAAGACCGCGATCCCCTCTGGGCATTTCAGATCGAGGGTCAGGCTGCGCTTGTTGCGGTGCAGGTTCTGAAAATCCGGGCCCCGGCGCGGACCGCCGAGCCCCTCCCCGGCACCCGGCTGCGGCGGGCTCTCGATCTTGATCACCTGCGCCCCCCAATCGGCGAGCTGGCGCACCGCCGTCGGGCCGGCGCGCACGCGCGTCAGATCGAGGACCTTGAAACGCGACAGCGGTTCGGTGGAATTGCGGGGCATCGTCGAACCTCGAAGATCGGGCCTGTGCCCATCCTAGGGGCATCGTTGGCCGGGCGAAACCCGGCTCCCGCGCGCAAAAGAAAACCGCCGCGGCTTGCCGCGGCGGTTTCGAGGTTCCCCGGGAGACCCCGGGTCGCGGAGCGCGTTACCGCGTCCAGATTATTTCGACGCGTCGGTTCTGCGGCTCGCGCACGCCCGGAGGTGTCGGCACGCGCAGGTCGTTCTCGCCGCGACCGCGGATCACCATCTCGCTGCGCGGCACGCCGAGCCGGACGAGGGCGCTGGCGACCGCGTTGGCGCGCCGTTCCGACAGCCGCTGGTTGTAGCCGGGCGAGCCCGAGGTATCGGTGTAGCCGGTCACGTGGATCTGCACCGGAGCGCCGGACTTCCACGCTGCCGCGGCCTTTTGGACGATCTGCATGCCCTCGCGGGTGATCGTGTACTTATCCCAATCGAAGAACACGAGATAGACCTGCTGCGGCGGTGGCGGCGGCGGCGCCGGAGCGGCGGCCGGAGCGACCGGCGGCGGCGGTGGCGGGCCGAACAGGATCGTCAAGCTGGCGACGAAATTCTGCGAGCTGTAGCCCGACTTCATCGAGGTGCCGGCATAGGCGCCCAGCTTGGGGTTGGACGACAGTGTGTAGCTCGCATCCGTCGTTGCCAGATAGCGGTAGTCGAGGTCTAGGGCGAAGATCGGGGTGAAGAAGTACCGGATACCCGCAATCCCCTGATACCCGAACTGCCAGGAGTCGTTGCCTACGACCGTGCCGATGCTGGCTTGGTTCAAGCCCTCGTGCACGTCGACCAGGCCGATGCCGCCGCCGAGATGCGGCGAGATCGGCCAGCCGAAGTTGAAGTCGTAGATGGCGTTCGTCATGATCGCGTAGGAGGTGCGATTGCCGCCGAACGCGCCACCGCCGGCCGCGCCGCCGCCGTTAGCCGGGAAGCCGGCGGGCGCGCCTTGCCCGTTGATCGAATTGTTGCGGTAGCTGAACTCTTCCTCGAGGCGCAACGGCCCCATCATGTAGCCGGCGCGGGCCCCGACATTGTAGCCGTCGTTGAACGTCTCGGAGCCGCTGAAGGCCGGCGCGCCGGCTGTGCCACCGAAATTATTGCTCTGGCTGTCGAGGCTGGTCCACCCACCCTCGCCGCCGAAGTAGAAGGCGCTCGGCCCTGCGAACCACTGCGCCTGTGCCTGGGCGCCCCCCAGCGCCAGGGCGAGCGCGACGCCAGCGCCTAGCAGACAGCGATTATTCATCCTATACCTCCGGCCGCAAATACGCGTCTGACGATGGTCATTCCGCCATCGTTGCGTGATCTTTACCATCGACTCTTCCGATGGCAATTGGTTTTTGCCGCAACGAGATCGCTTGTCGAGGAAATGGCGCATAACGTGGACGGGCGCGACATTTCTGCAACAATTCGGGAGCAAGTCCGGAAATTCCCGCTCGTTATGCCGCGTCTTTTGCGCAACACCCGCCGATTGAGTAAGCATTCGCAGGGGTTTTTTGCGGCGCGCGTGGAACCGCGCCGAGCCGCGGCGCGTTCGCTCCCCTCCTTCCGAGTCCGGCCCGGCCGATTACCGGCAATTCAACGTCAGGTAAAGGTCTCAGCACTCTTCGCCGAGCGACAGCAGCGCAGCATTGCCGCCGGCCGCCGTGGTGTCGATCGAGAGCGTGCGTTCGGTCGCGAATCGGTGCAGATAGCGCGGACCGCCCGCCTTCGGCCCGGTGCCCGACAGGCGCTCGCCGCCGAAAGGTTGTACCCCGACGACGGCGCCGATCATGTTGCGGTTGACATAGCTGTTGCCGATCCCGACCCCCCCGAGGATGCGGCGCTGCGTCGCGTCGAGGCGGCTGTGGATGCCGAGGGTGAGCCCGTATCCAGTGGCCGCGATCGCTTGGAGCACCGCGTCGAGCCGGTCGGCGCGCCAGCGCACGACATGCAGAATCGGCCCGAAGACTTCGCTGTCGAGCCGCCCCGGGCCGTCGATCGCGAAGAGGCGCGGCGCGAAGAAGCTGCCGTGCTCGGTGCCCGGCGGCAGCGGGCATTCATAGAGGAGGCGGCCCTCGCGGCGCATCCGTTCGGCGTGGCGGGTGAGATCCTCGCGCGCCCCATCGTCGATCAGCGGCCCGACATCGGTGGCGATCAGCCCCGGATCGCCGACCCGCAGCTCGGCCATCGCTCCCGTCAGCATGGCGAGGACCGGATCGGCGATGTCGTCCTGCAGAAAGAGGAGGCGCAATGCCGAACAGCGCTGCCCGGCGCTGTCGAAGGCAGAAGCGAGGACATCGACGACGACCTGCTCGGCGAGTGCCGAGGAATCGACGATCATCGCGTTCTGCCCGCCGGTTTCGGCGATCAAGGACGCGATCGGGCCGGGCCGGCGCGCCAGCGCCAGGTTGATCGCCCTTGCCGTCTCGGTCGAGCCGGTAAACGCCACGCCGGCGACGCGCGGATCGGCGACGAGCGGCGCGCCGACCGCTTCGCCGGTCCCCGGCAGCAGGTGCAGCACGTCGGCGGGGATGCCGGCGCGATGCAGCAGCCGGACGGCAGCCGCGGCGACGAGCGGGGTCGCCTCGGCGGGCTTGGCGACGACGGCATTGCCGGCGGCGAGGGCGGCGGCAATCTGGCCGGTGAAGATCGCCAGCGGGAAATTCCACGGCGAGATGCAGAGAAAGACCCCGCGCCCGTGCAGCGACAATTCGTTTCGCTCACCGGTCGGCCCCGGCAGCGGCTCGGGATGGGCGAAATCGACGCGCGCGCGGTGGGCGTAGTAGCGCAGCCCGTCGACGGCCTCGCGCACTTCGCCGAGCGCCGCCGGGATCGTCCGGCCGCCCTCGCGGATGACGAGCGCCATCAGCGCGGCCCGGTTTTCCTCGTACAGCTCGGCGGTGCGTTCGAGGAGTGCGGCGCGTTCGCCGGCCGGGGTCGCTTCCCAGGCCGGGGCGCTCGCCGCCGCCGTCCCGAGCGCCCGGTCGATATCCTCGGGCGCGGCCGCGACGAGGGTGCCGACGACGCGGCGGCGGTCGCTCGGATCGCGAATCGGCCCGCCCTCGCCCGCCCCTTCGACTCCGGCGACGATCGGCGCCGCATGGTGAGGCCGGGCGAGCGCCTCGGCGAGCCCCTGGCGCAGCCGGGTGAGCGTCGGCAGGTCCGTCAGATCGAGGCCCGCCGAATTGCGCCGCGCCGGCGCGTAGAGGTCGCGCGGCAGCGGGATCTTCGGGTGCGGCTTGTCGGCGAGCCGGGCGAGCCCCGCCAGCGGATCGGCAACGATCTTCTCGATCGGCTCGCGCTCGTCGACGATGCGGTTGACGAAGGAGGTGTTGGCGCCGTTTTCGAGCAGCCGCCGGACGAGATAAGGAACCAGGTCGCGATGCTCGCCGACCGGCGCATATATGCGGCAGGGCCAGGGCTCGGCCGCCTCGTAGAGCGCCTCGCCCATGCCGAAGAGGCGCTGGAACTCCCAGTCGCGGCGGTGGCCCGCCAACTCGCGGACGGCGGCGAGGGTGTGCGCGTTGTGGGTGGCGAATTGCGGATAAAAGGCACCGCCCTCGGCGAAGAGCCGCTGCGCGCAGGCCAGATAGGAAACGTCGGTCGCGAGCTTGCGCGTATAGACCGGATAGCCGTCGAGCCCGCGCTCTTGGGCCCGCTTCACTTCGGTGTCCCAGTAGGCGCCCTTGACGAGGCGCACCAAGAGGCGCCGGCGGCCGCGGCGGGCGAGGTCGGCGAGCCAGTCGATCAGCGGCAAGGCCCGCTTCTGATAGGCCTGCACGGCGAGCCCGAGGCCATCCCAGCCGGAAAGCTCGGGGGCGAGCGCCAGGCTTTCGAGGAGATCGAGCGAGAGATCGAGACGGTCGGCTTCCTCGGCGTCGATCGTGAAGCCGAGGCCGTGGGCGCGGGCGCGGGCGGCGAGATCGACCAGCCGCGGCGTCAACTCGGCGAGCACACGCTCGCGCTGCGCCGGCTCGTAGCGCGGGTGCAAGGCCGACAGCTTGATCGAGATGCCGGGCGCCGCCTCGACCGCACGGCCTTGGGCGGCCGCGCCGATCGCGGCGATCGCATGCTCGTAGGCGGCGCCATAGCGCTCGGCGTCGGCCGCGGTGTGGGCGGCTTCGCCGAGCATGTCGTAAGAATGGCGCGCCCCCGCCTCCTCGGCGCCTTGCGCGCGTTCGAGCGCCTCCTCGATCGTCCGCCCGATGACGAATTGCCGCGACAGGATGCGCATCGCCGCCATCACCGCCTGGCGCAAGACCGGCTCGCCCGAGCGGGCGGCGAGGCGGCGCAACGGCGCGCGCCAGTCGGTTGCCGCTGTGTCCTCGCGCAGCAGTTGGCCGGTCAGCATCAACGCCCAGGTCGAGGCGTTGACGAAGAGCGATTCCGAATGGCCGAGATGGCGCTGCCAATTCGCCCCGCCGATCTTGTCGCGGATCAGAGCGTCGACGGTCTCGGCGTCGGGGATGCGCAAGAGCGCCTCGGCGAGGCAGAGCAGCGCCACCCCCTCCTGCGTCGACAGCGCGTATTCGCTCAAGAACGCGTCGATGCCACCCTTGCCCTGGCGCCCGCGGCGCACCGCCGCGACGAGCCGGCCGGCATGCTCGGCGATGCGCTCCTTCGCCTCGATGGGCATGTCGGCGGCGGCGAGGATATGGGCCGCCGCTTCGTTCTCGTCGATGCGGCAGCTGGCGCGGACCCTTTCGCGCAATTCACTTGCCGGCGGCGGCGGTTGGGTGAAGACGAGATCCATGGCTCCAGAAATGGGGCGCGGCTCAGCGGAAATCACGGCTGGCGACGACGAGATCCGGCTTCGCGAGCGGCGGCCGCGGCGGCGCCTGGCGCAGCGTGTCGAGGCGCCGGCTCAGATCTTCCAGATGCTCGGCGACGACATGGATGATGCCCTCCTCGCGCTGCAATAGGCCGCTGCAAGCGAGCAGGCTCGCGCCGAGCACGGCGCGGCGAAAGCGCTCCAAGGTCTGCGGCCAGACGATCAAATTGGCGACCCCGGTCTCGTCCTCGATCGTCACGAAGACGACGCCGCCCGCGCTGCCCGGGCGCTGGCGGATCAGCACGAGGCCGGCGACCCTGACCCGGCTCTCCTTCGGCAGGTGCGCGAGATCGGCCGCGGCGACGCGCCCTTCGCCGGCGAGCTGTGCGCGCAGAAAGGCGAGCGGATGGCGTTTGAGGCTCAGCCCCAGGCTCGCATAATCCTCGACGACGTGCTCGCCGAGCGACA
The DNA here is from genome assembly GCA_035934195.1 of Allostellaceae bacterium. Taxonomy (GTDB): domain Bacteria; phylum Pseudomonadota; class Alphaproteobacteria; order ATCC43930; family CGMCC-115725; genus AP-15. The sequence continues at coordinate 25,676 of DASYYD010000086.1, forward strand.
TTTCGGGCAAGAGCGCAGCGGCCAGCATTTCGCTGGGCTCGCTTTCTTCCGCCAAATTTTTCTTCCTCTCCGCCCGCTGGCGGGGGGAGAGGATCGAGGTGAGGGGAGTGTTCGACGGCAAGCTGCGGGAGATGCCCTCCTCACCCTGCCCTCTCCCCCCGATGGGGGGCGAGGGTTTTTCATAAGCGAACAGCGGCAGTGGCTTGGGGTCGAGCCCCTTCAAGGCCCAGAGCGCGCGGCGGCGGTCGAGCCCCATCGAGCCGAAGGCGTCGGCCTCGGCGAGGCGTTCGAGCGCTGCAGAGCCGAGCCCGCTGCGCCGCCACAGCGCGCGCGGATCGGCGTAGCCCTCTCCGCACGCGGCGACGAGGCGCTCGGCGTCGGCAAGCGCCAGCCCCTTCACCTGGCGCAAGCCGAGGCGCAGCGCCCGGCCTCCCGCGTGGGCTTCCAGCGTGCAGTCCCAACGGCTGAAATTGACGTCCACGGCACGCAATTCGACGCCGTGCTCGCGCGCGTCGCGGACGATCTGGGCCGGCGCGTAGAAGCCCATCGGCTGACTGTTCAACAGCGCGCAGGCGAAGACCTCGGGATAGAAGCGCTTGATCCAGGCCGAGACGTAGACGAGGAGGGCAAAGCTCGCGGCATGGCTTTCCGGAAAACCGTAGGTGCCGAACCCCTCGATCTGGCCGAAGCAGCGCTCGGCGAAACCGCGCTCATAGCCGCGCGCCGCCATGCCCGAGATGAACTTGTCGCGGAAAAGATGGATGTCGCCGTTGCGCTTGAAGGTGGCCATGGCGCGGCGCAGCCGGTCCGCCTCCTCGGGCGCGAAGCCGGCGCCGACGATGGCGATCTTCATCGCCTGCTCCTGGAAGAGCGGCACGCCCAAGGTCTTGCCGAGCACTTGCCGCAATTCCTCGGAGGGGTAGGAGACCGCCTCGCGCCCGCTTCTGCGGCGCAGATAGGGGTGCACCATGTCGCCCTGGATCGGACCCGGCCGCACGATCGCGACTTCGATGACGAGGTCATAGAATTCGCGCGGTTTGAGGCGTGGCAGCATCGTCATCTGGGCGCGGCTTTCGACCTGGAAGACGCCCAATGAGTCGGCGCGCGACAGCATGTCGTAGACTTGCCGTTCCTCGGCCGGGATGGTGGCGAGGTCGAGCGTGCGCCCGTAATGCTCGCGGATCAGGGCAAAGGCCTTGCGGACGCAGGTCAGCATGCCGAGCGCCAGCACGTCGATCTTCAGGATCCCGAGCGCGTCGAGATCGTCCTTGTCCCATTCGATGACGGTGCGATCGGCCATCGCCGCGTTCTCGATCGGCACCAGTTCGCACAAGGGGCCGCGGGTGATGACGAAGCCGCCGACATGCTGCGACAGATGGCGCGGAAAGCCGGTAAGCTCGGCGGCGAGATCGAGGGCGCGGCGCAGGTTGGGGTCGGCGGGGTCGAGCCCCGCCTCGCGCACCTGCTCGTCGGCGAGCGGCTCGCTGCTCCACCCCCAGACGACATGGGCGAGCGCGGCGACGACATCGGCCGAGAGCCCCAGCGCCTTCCCCACTTCGCGGATCGCCGAGCGCGAGCGGTAGCAGATGACGGTCGCCGCCAGCCCGGCGCGCTCTCGGCCGTATTTCTGGTAGATGTATTGGATGACCTCTTCGCGCCGCTCGTGCTCGAAATCGACGTCGATGTCGGGCGGCTCGTTGCGTGCGGCGCTGATGAAGCGCTCGAAGAGGACGTCGATCTTCGCCGGATCGACCGCCGTGATGCCGAGGCAATAGCAGACGGCCGAATTGGCCGCCGAGCCGCGCCCCTGGCACAGGATGCCGCGCTCGCGGGCAAATCGCACGAGGTCGTGGACGGTGAGGAAATAGCGCGCGTAGTCGAGCTTTTCGATGAGCCCCAGCTCATGCGCGAGGAGGTCGCGGATTTTCGGCAGGACGCCGCCGGAGAACCGCTCTTCCGCGCCCCGCCAAACCAGCTCGGCGAGGTGCCGTTGCGCACTCGAGCCCGCGGGGATCACCTCCTCGGGGTATTCGTAGCGCAATTCGTCGAGGCTGAAACGGCAGCGCTCGACGATTTCGAGGCTCCTCTCCACCGCCGCCTCGTGGCCGCGGAAGAGCCGCGCCATCTCGACGGCCGGCTTCAGGTGGCGCTCGGCATTGGCGGCGAGGCGAAAGCCGGCTTGCGTGATCGTGCACCCCTCCCGGATGCAGGTGAGGACATCCTGCAAGGGGCGCCGCTCGGGGACGTGATAGAGGACGTCACCCGTCGCGACGAGCGGCAGCCCGGATGCCGCGGCGATCTCGGCGAGGCGGGCGAGGCGGCGCCGATCGTCGCCGCGATAGAGAAATTGCGCGGCGAGATAGGCGCGGCCGCGAAAATCGGCGGCGGCGCGAAGGACGCGCTCGGCATGGGTGGAAAAGCTCGCCCGGTCGGCCCCTTCGGGCGGCAGGAGAACGAGGATCTGCCCCTCGCCATGGGCCAAAAGATCGCCGTAGTCGAGCCGGCATTCGCCTTTCGGGGCGCGGCGCTTGCCCAGCGTCAACAGGCGCGCGAGCCGGCCGTAGGCGGCGCGGTCCTGCGGGAAAGCGAGGAAGCTCGCGCCGTCCACAAGATCGACCCGGCAGCCGACGACGAGGCGCAAGCCCAGCTCCTTTGCCGCCTGATGGGCGCGCACGACGCCGGCGAGGCTGTTGCGGTCGGTGAGCGCGATCGCGCGGTGGCCGAGGCGCGCGGCCTCCAATACCAGCTCGTCCGGATGCGAGGCGCCGCGCAGGAACGAGAAGTTCGAGGCGGCCTGCAATTCGGCATAGGCGATCGGATTTGTCAGCTGCATGATTGGCGGCATCTCAGGCAAAGACGCCGTGTAGGAACCAGCGCGGCCGCGCGCGCGCCTCCTCCCGGGACGGCCCGCAGGGCCGTCCGTCCGGGGGCTCCGCCCGGAACACCCAGAAGCGCCGCCCGTCGGCGTCCTCGACGCGGTAATAGTCGCGGCTCTCGCCCGCGCCTCTCGCCTCGCGCCACCATTCCGCGGCGATCCGCTCCGGCCCGTCGGCGCGCATGACCCGGTATCGGCGCCGCCGCCAGATGAAGTGGAAGGGCGGGTCGTCAGGCAGCAGAAACGAGGCTTCGATCGGCTCCGGCGGCTCGAAGAGGCGGATCGGGCGCGGCGGCTTGTCGCGTAATTCGCCGCTGCGGGCCGTCCCGGAACGATCGACTGGAACCCCCACCGACGCGCGCTCCGGAATATGGCTCTCGCGCGGCTCCAGCCGGTATAGCGCGGCGAAGCCGAGCCGGTTGCCGAGCCGGTCGAGGAGCGCGCCGACGCCGCCCGCCGCGTCACCGCTTCCTCTTTGGTCGAGCGCGATCTGCTCCGGACCGAGCGGCTCGACCGCGAACGCGCTCAGGATCATGTCCTCGACGCCGAGGCCGGGATCGACCGCTTCGAGCCGTTCTTCGAAGAGGCGGGCGAGATGATGCGGGTCGCGGCTCGGCCGGGCGGTGCCGAGAACGAGCCGCTCGACCCGGCCGTCGACGCGATGCAAGGCGAGGTCGAGCCGGCGCGCGCCCATCCCTTCGCGCGCCAGCCGAGGGACGAGATCGCCGGTAAGCCGCCGGATCGCCAGCGCAAGATCGGCGGGATCGGC
>DASYYD010000093.1:0-7850 GCA_035934195.1 Allostellaceae bacterium
TCGCGCTGCGCGGCTTTGCCGAGGCGTTACGGGCCGAGGCGAAGGCGTGGGGAATCGGGGTCTCGATCGTCTATCCGCCCGATACCGAGACGCCGGGATTTGCCGAGGAAGAGCGCACGAAGCCCCCTGAAACCCGCCGCATCGGGGGGGCCGCGCGGCGGCTCTCGGCGGAGGCGGTGGCAAGGGCGATCGTGCGCGGCGTCGAGAGGGACCGCTTCACAATCGCGCCGGGCTGGCGAATGGCGCTCTTCCATCGCGCCGCCAACCCGTTTGCCGGCATCATCCATCGCCGTCTCGACCGCCTCGCGAAGCACGCCTCGGAAAAGCCCTGATCGGCTCTCGACCGCGCCGCCCGCTCGGGGGAAGATGCGCCTGCCAACCTCGAGGAGGGCCGCGCGATGGCCGAGGACAGAATCCGCTTGAGCGTCGCCGATGCGAGGAGCCTCGGCGAGCGGGCGCTCGTCGGCATCGGCTACCCCTTCGAGGAAGCGCAGATCGTCACCGACCACGTGATCGACGCGGCGCTGTGCGGCTACGAATATTCCGGCCTCGCAAAGCTCCTCAACATCCCGGAGCACCGGCGCTTTTCCCGGCCGCGCCGGCCGGTCGGCACCCTCTACGAGACGCCGGTCTCGGCCCTCCTCGACGGCGGCAACAATGTCGGCATGCTGGCCGTCTACCACGCCGCGCGCGCCGCGATCGAAAAGGCCGAGCGCCACGGCTTCGCGCTCGTCGGCCTGACCAACAGCTGGATGAGCGGGCGCAGCGCCTATTACTGCGAGATGATCGCCCGGGCCGATCTCGTCTCGATCCACACCGCCGCTTCCTCGCGCGGCGTGGCGCCGCCCGGTGGCAAGGGGCCCGCCCTCGGCACCAACCCGATCGCCTTCGGCATGCCGACGGAAAAGGGCCCGGTCGTCCTCGACATGGGCACGTCCGCCTTCATGCTGACCGAGGTGGCGCTGATCGAGCGGCTCGGACGGCTCTTGCCCGAAGGGGTGGCGATCGACCCCGAAGGGCGGCCGACGCGCGATCCCACCCTCGCGCGGCAGGGCGCCATCCTGCCGTTCGGCGGCTACAAGGGGTTCGGGCTCGGCTTTTTCGTGCAGGCCTTCGGCGTACTCGCCGGCTCGGCGCTCGATCCGGAAAAGGACGACGGCTACCTCTTCATCGTCTTCAAGCCGGATCTCCTGCTGCCGCTCGCCGACTTCAAGCGCGAGACGAGCGCCCTCGTCGAGCGCGTCAAGGCGACGCCGCGGCAGCCCGGAGTGGAGGACATCCGCATCCCCTCCGAGCGCGCCTTCAGGAGCCGCGAGCGCCTCGCACGCGACGGCCTCGAGATCGACCGCGCCGTCCACGACGCGCTGCTGCGCCTCGCCGGCTGACGCCCGATGGGCGAGGGGGCAATCGCGATCGTCGGGGCGTCCTGCCGGTTTCCCGGCGGCGACGGTCTCGACGCGTTTTGGCGGCTCGTCTCGGCCGGGCGCGAGGCCATCTCCGAGATCGACGCGGCGCGCTGGCCGACCCGCTTTTATTACCATCCGAACCAGGGCGAGCCGGGCAAGAGCTACACATGGGCGGCCGGGCTGATCGACGGCGTCGATCTCTTCGACCCCGCCTTTTTCGGCATCTCGCCGCGCGAGGCGGCGGAAATGGACCCGCAGCAGCGGATCTTGCTCGAACTGGCGTGGCACGCGCTGGAAGACGCCGGCATACCGGCGGCGCAGCTCTCGGGCAGTCTCGCCGGTGTCTATATCGGCGCCTCGGCGCGCGACTACGCCGATTTGCGGATCGGCGACCCGGCGAGCGGCGGCCCGCATTTCATGACCGGGAATGCGCTCGGCGTGCTGGCGAACCGGATCTCGCACGTCTTCGATCTGCGCGGCCCCAGCCTCGCCATCGACACCGCCTGCTCCTCCTCGCTCGTCGCGCTGCATCACGCCTGCGAGGCGCTCCGCGCCGGCCAGGTCCCGGCCGCCATCGTCGGCGGCGTCAACCTGCTCTTGGCGCCCTACCCGTTTCTCGGCTTCTGCCGCGCCGGGATGCTGTCGCGCCGCGGCCGCACCTTCGCCTTCGACGCGCGCGCCGACGGCTATGTCCGCGGCGAGGGCGGCGCCGTCGTCGTGCTGAAAAGGTTCGCCGACGCGCTGCGCCACGGCGACCCGATCCGCGCCCTGATCCACGGCACCGGCGTCAATTCGGACGGGCGCACGATCGGGCTGGCGCTGCCGAGCGAAGAAGCCCAGGCGGGGTTGTTGCGCGAGCTCTACGAGCGGGCGGGCGTCGCCGCCGACGATCTCGCCTTTTTCGAGATGCACGGCACCGGCACGCCGGCCGGCGACCCGGTCGAGGCCGCCGCCGTCGGCCGTGCCCTCGGCCGGAACCGGCGCGAAGCGCTGCCGATCGGCTCGGTCAAGACCAATATCGGGCATCTGGAGCCGGCCTCGGGCATGGCCGGGCTCTTGAAAGCGGCGCTCGCGCTCGAGCATGGCGTTCTGCCGCCGACGCTCAACTGCGAGCGCCCCAGCCCCAACATCGATTTCGCGGCGCTCAACCTGCGGCTCGTGCGGCAGGGCGAGCCGATCGCCCTGCCGGCGGAGCGCCGCTATGCCGGGGTCAATTCCTTCGGCTTCGGCGGCACCAACGCGCACGCCATCCTCGCCGCGCCGCCGCCTCGGCGACAGGGCGCGGCCGCGGCCGGCATGCCGCCGCTCGTTCTGTCGGCGCACAGCCAAGCCTCGCTGAAGGAGCTGGCGCGTCGCTGGCATGAGGCGCTCGGCGGGTTGGACGAGGCGCGCGCCGCGACGGCGGCGCGCACCGCGGCGCGGGGCCGTGACCAGCAGCCGCACCGGCTCGTCGCGCTCGCGGATGACGGCGCGGGCGTGCGGCGGGCGCTCGGCGATTTTCTCGACGGCGTCGCGGCCCCCGGCCTGGTCGCCGGCACGGCGCTCTGCGAGGGCAAGCTCGCCTTCGTGTTTTCGGGGAACGGCGCGCAATTTCCGGGCATGGCGGGCGACGCCTGGCGCGGCAATGCCGCCTTCCGCGCCGCGGTCGAAGAGGCGGACGCGGCGCTCTCGCCCGAACTCGGCTGGTCGGTCGGCGAGCGTCTGGCGCAAGGCGTCGATCGCGAAGACTTGGAGCGGGCCGACATCGCCCAGCCGCTGCTCTTCGCGATCGAGGTCGGCATCGTGCGGGCGCTCGCCGGGCTCGGGCTGACGGCCGAGGGCCATCTCGGCCACAGCGTCGGCGAGATCGCCGCCGCCTGGGCGGCCGGCGCCTTGCCGCTCGCCGAGGCGGCCCGGATCGTCCTGGTCCGCAGCCGGGCGCAACAGCGCACGCGCGGCAAGGGCCGCATGGCGGCGCTCGCGCTTGCCGAGGCGGAGGCGCGCGCGCTCTTCGCGGAAATCGACAGCCGGCTCGAAATCGCCGCGGTCAACGCCGCCCGCTCGCTGACCGTCGCGGGCGGGGCGGAAGAAATTGCGCGGCTAGGGCGCGAGGCCCGTCGGCGCGGCATCGCGTTTCGCCGGCTCGATCTCGACTTCGCGTTTCATTCGGGCGCGATGGAGGGGGTGCGCGAGGAGATCCTGGCGGGCCTCGAGGGGCTCAATCCCGCCGTTCCGCGCGCGCGCCTCGTATCGAGCGTGACCGGGGAAGCCGTCACGGCGGGGTTGCTCGACGGCGAACATTGGTGGCGCAACATCCGCCGTCCCGTGCGCTTTGCCGAAGGCCTCGCGCGGCTGATCGAGGACGGCTGCCGCATCTTTCTCGAAATCGGGCCGAACGGCATCCTGCAGTCGTATTTGAACGACGGGCTGCGCCGGGCCGGCGTCGACGGCCGGGTCCTCGCCAGCCTGTCGCGCCGGCGGCGGCAGGGCGACCCGTTTCCGGAAATCGCGGCGAGATGCCATGTCGCCGGCGGCGATTTCGGCGCCGCGCCGGTCTTCGACGGGCCCATCGACCCGCGCGGCCTGCCGCTCTACCCGTGGCAGCGCGCGCGGTGCTGGTTCGAGAGGACGCGCGAGGCGGCCCTTCTCGCGAACCCGCCTTTCGAGCATCCGCTGCTCGGCTGCCGCGGCGGCGGCGCGGCGCCCCTCTGGCTCAATCACCTCGATGCGCGGCTGCTGCCGTGGCTCGCCGAGCACCGGGTCGACGGAGTGCCGGTGCTGCCGGCCTCCGCCTTCATCGAGATCGCCCTCGCCGCGGCGCGATGCCGCTTCCCTGAGGCGTTGGCGCTGGAGGTCGCCGATCTCGAATTGCGGCGGCCGCTGCCGTTCGACGGGGAAGGGCTGCGCGAACTTTTGACGACGCTCGATGCCGATTCCGGCGAATGGCGGGTTTCGAGCCGGCCGCGGCTGTCGGAGGAGCCGGCGACGCTGCACGCGGCCGCGCGGCTCTGCGCGGCGGCAGATCTGCGCGCGCCGCTCGACTGGCCGGAGGGCGAAGCGCAGCGCCGGCTCGATGCCGCGACGCTCTACGCGCTGGCGCGGGAGGTGGGGCTCGACTACGGCCCGAGCTTCAGAACGGTCGAGCGCGTCGAGTTCCGGGGGCCGGACGAGGCGGTCGCCTATCTCGAGATGCCGGCGGCCGGCGGCGGCCTCGAAGCCTGCTTGTTGCATCCGGCGCTGGCGGACGGCGCGCTGCAATCTCTTCTCGCCCTGCTCGGCGAGCGGCGGGAAGCGGCGGAGGGCGCCGCCTTTCTGCCCTGGCGGTTCGGCCGCGTGCGGCTTTTGGCGCCCTTCGGGCGGCGCCCGCGGGTCGCGCGCCTGCGCCTGAAACATCGCGGCATCCGCTCGGTTGGCGCCGATCTCGTGCTCGACGACGAAGCCGGCGAGAGGGTCGCCGAGTTCGCCGATTGCCGGTTCCGCCGGGTCGAGCTGACGCGGCCCGGCATGGAGGCGGCGCGAATGCTGCGCCTCGATCTCGTGCCGGCCCTGCTCGACGAGCCGGCAAAAGGGGTGCGCGGCATCGCCGAGATCCCGCGGCGGCTCGCCGCCTCGCTGGCGGCCGATCCGGCGCGGGCCGAGCAGCGGTTGCTGTTCGAGGCGGCGGTCGACGAGGCTTGTCCGGTGCCACCCGGCGGGCCGCTCCCCGAATTTCCCGCCATCTGGCGGACCTTGCTCGCCGAGGCCCCCGAATTCGCCGGCGACCTCGCGCTCGTTGCCGGCGCGGCCGTGCAACTGCCGCCCGATGCGGCGGCGGTCGAGCAGCTGACCCGCGCCTCGCCGGCGAGCGCCGCCGGCATCGACTATTTGTGCGGCACGCTCGAGCGCATCGCCCTGCTGTGGCCGAAGGACCGGCAGTTGCGCGTCCTCGAGCTCGGCGCCGGCGAGGCCGCGACGCGGCGCCTCACCGAGCGTCTCGCGCAATCCGGGACGGCATTCACCTACCGCGCGAGCGATCCCGAGAGCCCGGCATTATCCGAGGCCCGCTTCGACATCGTCGTCGCGGTCAACGTCTTGGCTCGCCTGCGGCTCGACAGGGTGGTGCTGGCGCGGTTGCGCGAGCGGATGGCGTCGGGCGGCCTTTTCCTCGCCGTCGAGCCCGAGCCCAACCCGCTCTGGCATCTGCTCTTCGGCGGCTCGCCGCTGCGCTCGGGCGAGGAATGGTCGAGCCTCCTCGCGGCGGCGGGCTTTCTGTCCGCCGGCACGGCGCCGGTTGCCGAGGCGCCGTGGCGCTGCGCGGCCCTGTGGGCGGGCGCGCCGCCGCTTGCGCCGGTCCGGGCGACGACCGCAGTCCGGCCGATCGTCCTTGTCGGCGGCGGCCGATTCGCCGCGACGCTCGGCGGGCGTCTGGCGCAGGCGGGGCACCGCGTGTCGCTCGCGCGGCACGGCGATGCCGAGATCGACGAGAAAGCGAGCCTCGTATTTCTCGCGCAGGCGCCGGGCCGCGCCGATATGGCGGCGAGCACGGCGCGGCAGATCGCCGAGTTCGCCGGGCTGGCGAAGCGGGCGGCGGCGGCGCGGGCGCCGCTGTGGCTCGTGACCTGCGACGCGCAGCAGGCGAGCCTCGCGCAGGGCAATGCGGGCCTCCTCGGCGCCGCCCTCTTGGGGATGGCGAGGACATTGCGCAACGAGCTGCCGCGCCTCGAGCTGCGCCTCGTCGATGTCGCGGCGCGCGCGAGCCTCGCCGAACGCGCTCGCCGGGTGGCCGCGGAACTCTCGGCGGCAAGCGGGGAGAGTGAGATCGTGTACCGCGCGCAGGGGCGCCGCGCCCCGCGCTTGCGGCGCGGCTTGCCGCCGCGCTGGGCGAGGGCTTGCGAGGCGATCGCGCTGTCGAGCACAGCGCCGCCTGGGATCGACCGGCTGAGCTGGCGGGAAAAGGCGCCGCCCGCACCGGGACCGGGCGAGATCGAAATCGAGGTGGGCGCCGCCGGGCTCAACTTCCGCGACCTGATGTGGGCAGCGGGCTTGTTGCCGGAAGAAGCCGTGATCGACGGGTTTGCCGGCCCCGCTCTCGGGCTCGAATGCGCCGGGACCGTCGCCGCGCTGGGCCCCGGCGTCGGGCGGCTGCGGGTCGGCGACCGGGTCATGGCGCTCGCCCCGGCGGCAATCGCGAGCCGCGTCGTGACGCAGGCCGCGGCGGCGGCGCCGATCCCGTTCGGGACGAGCCTTGCCGCCGCCGCCACGGTCCCGGTCGCGTTCCTGACCGCGTTTTATGCGCTCGGCACGCTCGCGCGCCTGTCGCCGCGGGAATGCGTCTTGATCCACGCCGCTGCGGGCGGGGTCGGCCTCGCCGCGATCCAGTACGCCAAGGATCGCGGCGCCACCGTCGTCGCCACCGCCGGGTCGGCGGCGAAGCGGGCTTTCCTGTCGCTGGCCGGCGCCGATCACGTCCTCGATTCGCGCGACGCCGCTTTCGCCGATGCGGTGCGCGAGGTGACCGGGGGCGAGGGCGTCGATGTCGTGCTCAACTCGCTCGCCGGCGCCGCAATGGAGGCGAGCCTCGGGCTGTTGAAGCCGTTCGGCCGCTTTCTCGAACTCGGCAAGCGCGACCTTTATGACGGCCGCCGCATTCCGCTGCGGCCGTTGCGGCACAACGCCCAATATTTCGCGATCGACATCGACCAGCTGCCGCGGCGCCGGCCGGAACTCGCGCGCGCGCTTCTCCGCGAGGCGTCGGCGGCGCTCTTCGCCGGCAGGATCCGGCCGCTCGCCCACCGGATTTTCCCCTTCGCCGAGCTGGCGGACGCGCTGCGCCTGATGCAGGCGTCGAGGCATATCGGCAAGATCGTCCTCGTCCCCGACGGCAACCGCGGCGTGCGGCTCGGCCCTTCGTCCGCCTTTGCGGCGCGCGCCGAGGGCACCTATCTCGTCACCGGCGGGATCGACGGCTTCGGCTTCGCGGCGGCGCGCTGGCTCGCCGCGCGCGGCGCCCGCTCGATCGCGCTTCTCGGCCGGCGCGGCGAAGAGACGCCGGGCGCCGCGGCGCGGGTCGCCGAACTCGCGGCGGCGGGCGCCGACATTCGCCTCGTCGCCGCGGATGTTTGCAGCCGCGTCTCGCTCGCCGCGGCGCTCGCGCAGACCCGCGCGATGGGGCCGCCGCTCGTCGGCGTCGTCCATGCCGCGGCCGAGATCGCCGACGGGCTGGCCGCCGATCTCGATCCCGCGCGCGTCGAGGCGGTATTGCGGCCCAAGCTGACGGGCGCGCTGCTGCTCGACGCACTGACGCGCGAGGATCCGATCGAGATGTTCCTTCTTTACTCCTCGGCGACGACCTTCGTCGGGGCGCCCGGGCAAGGCGCCTATGTCGCCGCCAACCTCGCGCTCGAGGCGCTGGCGCGCCGGCGCCGCGCGGCGGGACGGCCGGCGACGGCCGTCGCCTGGGGCCCGATCGCGGACAGCGGCCGACTG
>DASYYD010000141.1:0-2062 GCA_035934195.1 Allostellaceae bacterium
ATGAACCTCGTCGCGGCATTGCGCGTCGCCGGCTCGGCCGAGGCGCGCGGCAAGGGCGTCCTCGTCGTCCTCAACGACGAGGTCCACGCCGCGCGCGATGTCGTCAAGACCTCGACCTATCGCCTGCACACCTTTCGCAGCCTCGATTTCGGCGCGCTCGGCCATGTCGACGGCGACGGCGTGCATTTCTACCGCGCGCCGACCCGCCCGCACATGCCGGACACCGCCTTCGCCGGCCTCGATCTCGCGCATTTGCCGCGTGTCGACATCGTCTATTCCTATGCCGGCGCCGACGGCGCGCTCGTCGCGGCAGCCGTCGCCGCCGGGGCGCGAGGCATCGTCTCGGCCGGGTTCGCGCCCGGCATGCCGACCGCGTTGCAGGTCGCCGCGCTCGAGGAGGCGGCAAAATCGGGCGTCCTCGTCGTGCAGGCGAGCCGCGCCGCCAGCGGCCGGGTCGCGCCGCGCCGGCGCCTTCTCGAGAAGGGGATCATCGCCGGCGAGGATTTCTCGCCGCAAAAGGCGCGCATCCTCCTGATGCTGGCGCTGTCGGCGACGCGCGAGCCAACGGCGATCGCGGAGATCTTCCGGACCTATTGAGTCGCGCGCAGGATCTCGCAGGCCGCCGCGGCGAAAACCTCGGCGCCGAGCACGATGTCTTCCGTCTTCGTGTCCTCGGACCAATGGTGGCTGATGCCACCGATCGAGGGTACGAACAGCATCGCCGCGCGCAGCTTCTTCGAGAGGATCGCCGCGTCGTGCCCGGCGGCGCTCGGCAGCCGCATGTGGGCGCCCGGCGCATGCCGCTCGGCGGCTTTTTCGATGATCGCCTGAAAGCCGGCGTCCATCGGCGCCGGCGGGCTCTGCGACATGACCGCGACCTCGCAGCGGCAGGGGCCGGCGCGGTCGCAGGCGGCGGCCAGCTCGTAGAGCGCCCTTTCGAGCCGGGCGAGGATCGCCGGATCGGTGTCGCGGAACTGCACCTGCATCCAGGCTTCGCCCGGAATGACCGAAGGCGCGTTCGGGACGATCTGCATGCGCCCGATCGTCCACACGGTGCGCCGGCCGGCGAGGCCGGGGAAGCGGTCGTGGATCGCGCTCGCGAGCCGCACCATCGCGACCCCGGCGTCCTTGCGCCGCGCCATGCGGGTCGTGCCGGCGTGGTTCTGCTCGCCGATGAGGCGGACCGCATAATTATCGATGCCGACGATCGTCTCGACGACGCCGAGCCGGCGCCTCGCCTCGTCGAGCGTGTCGCCCTGTTCGATATGCGCTTCGAGATAGCCGACATAGCGTGAGGGATCGAGCCGCTCGCGCGGCAATTCGGCGAACCCGGCATGGGCCAGCGCGTCGCACAGCGGCACGCCGTCGTCGCGCCCCTTGGCCGCGGCAATCTCCTCTTCCGGCACCGCATCGGTGAAGGATCGGCTGCCGAGATAGGGGAGATAGTGGCCCTCCTCGTCGGCCCAGGCGGCGGGCTCGATGCCGAGCCCGGCGCAATCGGGGTCGGCGGCGAAGGCGCGGGCCAGTTCGAGGCCGTAGACGACGCCGAGTGCGCCGTCGAGCCAGCCGCCATAGGGCTGCGTCTCGCTGTGCGAGCCGACGAGCAGCCGGCGCTCGGCGCCCGGATTGCGGCCGATCACGTTGCCGACCCCGTCGATCACCGATTCGAGCCCGGCTTCGCGGAATTTTTCGGCGAGCCAGCGCCGCGATTCGACATCGACCGGGGAGTAGGTCGGCCGATGCACGCCCGTCTTGTAGCGGCCGAACTCCCGCAAGCGCTCGAGATCCCCGAGAAGCCGTCCGCCGTCGATGCTCGGCATGGCCGCACTCCGCCCGTCGATTTGCGCCGTCGCGGCATTCTTAGCACGGGAAGGGCCGAAATTTGCCACCGCCGAGCGCCGCGCAGAGGTTGATCCCGGCCGCCGAGAGATTACCTTTCTGGCGCCGGGGCGGCGGGTCTCGGGGGAAACGCGCCGCACGTCTCGCCGGCGAGCTAGGGGGAAAGAGAATGACGAGAGCAATGACCGTGCGCGGCGCCGTCGCTGCCGCGCTGTTGATCGGG
>DASYYD010000149.1:0-22325 GCA_035934195.1 Allostellaceae bacterium
GCGCGTCTCGATCGACAGCGTGCCCTTCATCACGAGATACCAGTCGGCGACGGCGCTGTGGAAGTGCCAGGGGATCTCCTCGCCCGGGGCCAGCGTGAAGATGCGCGCCTGCACGTCGCTGCCGACCGCGACCGGCTCGACCGATTTGACCGTGTATCCCGGGTTCTCCGCCATTCCGCCCTCCTCACCAGATCAGCCATAGCATAACAGAGTGCTGCGGTTGCGCCTGAGCCAAGCGCGCGCCTCGGCGCTCCGCGGCGACAGCCGCTCGACGATCTGCCAGAAGCGCCTTCCATGGTTCATCTCGGCGAGGTGGGCCACCTCGTGTGCGACGACATAGGCGAGGACGCTTTCGGGCGCGAGGATCAGCCGCCAGCTGAAGCAGAGATTGCCCTGCGAGGAGCAGCTGCCCCAGCGGCTCTTGCCGTCGCGCACCCCGACATGCGCCACCTTGCGTCCGATCGCCGCGGCGAGCAGGCGCGCCCGCCCGATGAACTCGGCCCGCGCCACCTGGCCGAGATGGTCGCGCACGCGCCGCGCCAGATGCGCCGGATCGCCGCGCACGCGGATCTCGCGATTCGCGATGGCGACGGGCGGCGCCGAGGCATCGGTTTCGACGACGATCTTGTGCGGCACGCCGAGCACCGGCACGACCGCGCCCTCGGCGAACGGCACGTGCTCGGGCAACGCCCGCAGCCGCGCGAGCACCCAGCCGCGCCGTTCGGCGAGGAAGGCGAGGCCGCGCGCGCGGCTGACGCCCCTCGGCAACACCAACTCGACCTCCCGCGCCGCCGCATCGACGCGCAATGCCAGGCGGCGGGCGCGCGCGCTGACGCGCAGCCGGACGGCGGCGCCGAGATCCGCCGCCCCGATGTCGAGCCGCAACACCTCGCGCGAGTGCGTCATTGCTCATTCTAATGCGCAGGAGCCGACGCCGGGCGGGCTCACCGGCGGTCGATCAGATGGACGAAGGATCCTGCGACGTTGCCGCGCCGCAGACCGATGGGCCCGAGATCCCCGCCCTGCGCGTCGTTCGCGCGAAACAGCGAATCGGCGCCCCCCTCGCGCAGCACGGTCGCATAGTGGAACTCGTGCCCGCGAAAGACCGCGCCGGCGGGGCCGAGCGGGCCCGCGGCGATGAGCGCGACCTCGCGATAGCCGAGATGCCGCCTTCTCTCGGCAAAGCTCGTCCAGAGCGGCAGCAGCCCCGCCATCGGGTGGGCGCGGCCGTCGGCATCGAGGAGGCTCTCGCCCAGCACCATGTAGCCGCCGCATTCGCCGTAGACGGTTTTGCCCTCCGCCCCGGCCCGGCGCACCCCGGCGAGAAAGCCCTGCGCGGCGGCGAGCCGGGCGGCGTGCAGCTCGGGATAGCCGCCCGGCAGATAGACCGCGTCGGCCGAAGGCTCGGGCGGCTCGCCGGCGAGCGGCGAGAAGAAACTGAGCGAGACGCCCGCACGCCGCCAAGCTTCGAGCACCGCCGGATAGAGGAAGACGAAGGCGGCATCCTTTGCCACCGCGATATGCCGGCCCAGCGGCGGCAGCGGCGGGCCGGCCACGGCGGGCGGCAGTGCGGCCGGCCGCGCCAGGCCGATGAGCCGGTCGATGTCGACAGCGGCCCCGATGCACGCCGCCGCCCGCTCGATCAGAGCTTCCGCCTCGCCGATCTCGCCGGCCGGAACGAGCCCGAGATGGCGCGACGGCATGTCGAGCGCCGGGTCGGCCGGCAGCGCGCCGAGACAAAGGAGCTGCGGCAGATGGCGGGCGACGGCGCCTTCGAGGAGGGCGGCGTGGCGCTCGCCCGCGACCCGGTTGAAGACGACCCCGGCGAGCCGCACACCCTCGCCGTGCCATGCGAAGCCGCGCAAGAGGGCCGCGGCCGAAGCGCCCTGCCCGCGCGCATCGACGACGAGGATGACGGGCCAGCCCAGCGCCCGCGCGAGGGCGGCGGCCGAGCCCTCTTCGCCGTCGGCGCCGGTGCCGTCGAAGAGCCCCATCGCGCCTTCGCACAGCACGATGTCCGCCCCCTCCTCGAGCCCGCCGACGAGCGAGGTCAGCGTCTCTTCGCGCATCGCCCAGAGGTCGAGGTTGAGGCAGACCCGGCCGCTCGCCGCGGCGTGGAAGGTCGGATCGAGATAATCGGGACCGGCCTTCGCCGAGGCGACGGACACGCCACGCCGCACGAGATGGCGCAAGAGGCCCAGTGTCAGCAGCGTCTTGCCGCTCCCCGAAGCGGGCGCCGCGATGACGAGGCCGCCCCGCCTCATCGCAGCCAGTCGAGCGCGGCGCGCAGGCGCACGACATTGCCGACCGCGATGATGGCCGGCGTCTCCATTCCGGCGGCCCGGTCGGCAGCCTCGGCGAGGGTCGTGACCAGGACGCGCTGGGCCGGCGTCGTGGCGCGGCTGACGATCGCCACCGGCTCGTCGGGCGGGCGCCCCTCTTCGATCAGGCGCCGCGCGATGGTCCGCAGATGCTTGAGGCCCATGTAGAAGACGAGCACCGGCGCGCCGCGGGCGATCGCCCGCCAATCGAGCCCGCCGGGGAGGCTGCCGTCGCTGTTGTGGCCGGTCAAGAGCGTCACGGCCGAGTTGGTCGAGCGATGGGTGAGCGGGATCCCGGCATAGGCGAGGCCGCCGATGCCGGCGGTGATCCCCGGCACGATGCGGAACGGCACCCGGGCCTCGGCGAGGGCCAGCGCCTCCTCGCCGCCGCGCCCGAAGACGCAAGGGTCGCCGCCCTTCAGGCGCAGCACCCGCCGGCCCTCGTGGGCGAGCACGACGAGCCGGGCCGAGATGTCCGGCTGGCGCGGCCCCGGCCGGCCGCCGCGCTTGCCGGCGAACTCCAGCGCCGCCCCCGGCCGCGCCAGCCCCAGGATGCGCTCGTCGACGAGGGCGTCGTAGACGACGCTGTCGGCATGCTCGATCGCGTGCAGCGCCAAAACCGAAAGAAGGCCGGGGTCGCCCGGCCCCGCCCCGACGAGCCACACGCTGCCGGGAGCGAATTCCGGCAACCCCAGCCGCGCACTGTCGATCACGAAAACATTCCTCGGCCCGCCACAGGATCGGGAGAAATCTCGACCCAGGTCAGGCGCCCCTTATCGCAGGTCCATGCGGCGGGACAAGTCCCTCGCCGCCGCGCGGCCCGGAAATGCGGCCCGTTCGCTGCTTCTGCTGAGAATCTGCAGCCAACCCCTTTCCGCCCGCAAGCCGTCAAGGCATATCGTTGCCGAGATTATACGGTGCGAATATGGCAATTTCAGCGTCGGCGTCGCCCGCTCCCCGGGTTGTCGACCTACTTTTGAGCACGCGCTCGATCGGGCCCGATGGGGACGCCCGGCTATGCCCCCATAACCGACCTTGTCGGTGGGCCGGAGCGCGCGGCGCTGGTCAACCACTCGGTGGTCCCCCTTCAATAACGCGGAGGGTCTGTTGGTTGGCCGCGAGCGGCACATTGAAGGCAGATACCGGCTGGCTCAGACCTTTCAAAGCCAGGCTGCCAAGATCTTCGAGTGGGATTGCTTTTTCTATCGCGGCAGCGACGCGACCGCTAATTAATATCTGACCATCTTTGGCATCAGCACATAGCCGGGCGGCCAAGTTGCACACAGTGCCGATCGCGGTGTAACCGGAGCGCTCGGCAAACCCGATCTGCCCGAGTGTGGCGTACCCCTGTGCGATGCCGGCACCAAAGCCCAAGTCACGGTCACGTCGACGCCACGCCGCGATCAGCTCACCGGCCACTTCTCGCATCGCCACCGCCATCCTGACGGCGCGCTCGGCCGGGTCGGCGATCGGCACCGGGTCGTTGAAGAACACCATGATGCCGTCGCCCGAGAATTGGTCGAGCGTGCCTTCGAACTGGCTGACCAACGGCCCCAGCGCGCCGTGATATTCGCGCAGGAAGTCCAAGACCTCCTCGGGCTCGGCGGTCTCGGTGAAAGCGGTGTAGCCGCGGAGGTCGCAGAACACGACGACGATCTCGCGGCGATGGCTTTCGAGGATCTTCTCGTCGCCCTGCGAGACGATCAGCTCGGCCAGTTGCGGCGCGAGGAAGCGTTTGAGGCGGCCGACCCGGCCCAATTCCTCGACCTGCTCGGCGACCCGCGCTTCGAGACCGCGATTGAGTTCGGCGACCTCTTCGGTGCGCTGGCGCAACTCGCCGAGCAGCCGCGCGTTCTCCATCGCGATGACCGCCTGCGTGGCAAAGCCCTCCAGTATCGCAATTTCCTTTTCAGAGAATGGACGAACCTCAAATCGGGCAGCAGAAATGAAACCAAGAAGATCGCTGTCTTTTCTCAGCGCGACACAGAAAATCGTACGAATATTTCCTAACTCAACTGCAGTGCGAGCATCTGGGTCGTCGACTTCTGCCAAGTCAGTTACGTGCGCCCGCGCCTCTCCAGCGATCAATCGAGTCTGCGGTAGGTTAGGGCCTGAATGGTAACCTTGCCGTAGAAAGTCGGCCAATTTCTCGGGCAGCCCGTGGACCGCTTCCGCGTGAAACTTCTCCTCCCGATCGTAAAGCTGCAAGGTCCCGCTTGCGATACCGCAAAGACTGTGTGCCTTCTCCAGGATCGCATCGAAAACGCTGGCGAGGTCGCCGGGCGACGAGTTAATGACCCGCAAGACCTCCGCGGTCGCCGTCTGTTGTTCGAGGGCCTCGCGCGTCTCGGTAAGGAGCCGCGCATTCTCGATCGCGATGACCGCCTGTGTGGCGAAATTCTGTAAGAGGGCGATCTGCTTGTCGGAGAACGGGCGGACCTCCTGGCGAAAAAAGATCAATACGCCGAGCACGCGGTCGTCTCTGATTAGCGGCACATGCAGGGTCGTACGGATGCCGGCAATCTCGACCGTGGTGACCACGAGCGGCACGCCCTCGCGGTATCCCTCCGTGTTCGCATTGTCCTCGGTATGGATCGTGCGCCGCTCCAGGACCGCGCGGCCGAGCAGAGTGCGTGGGTCGAGCCGCAACTCTTGATTGTTCAAGTAATCCGCGAGCTTGTCGGGAAGATTGCGAGAGGCGGCAACACGGAGCCGCTCGCCGTCAATCGTAACCAGGAATCCGAACGAGACGTCGCAAAGCCGCAGCGCGCTTTCCAGCATCGCGTCGAACACCGGCGCCAGGTCGCCGGGTGAGGAATTGATGACCCCCAGCACCCCGGCGGTTGCGGTCTGTTGGTCGAGGGCCTCCCGCGTCTCGGTCAGGAGCCGCGCGTTCTCTATCGCGATGACCGCCTGCGCCGCGAAGTTCTGCAACAGCGCGATCTGCTTTTCGGTGAACGGGCGGACCTCCTGTCGGTAGATCGTGATGGCACCAAGCAGCCGCTCGTCTTTGCGCAACGCCACACCGACGTAACTGCGAGCCTTGCCAAAGCGAACCAGGGCCTGAGCACCCGCGCCGACGCGGAAAGCATCGCTTTGGCCGAGATCGGTGATCGCGATAACTTGCTCGCCGCGGACAAAACGCTCCGCCAGGCTTCCCGGCACCGGCGCCAGAGGCTCCGACGCGGTCTGCCTAATCAGCTCGGAGGGAACCCCGTGAAAAGCGACGCGATGGAAACGCTCGCCGTCCCACGTCAGGAGGCCGCCGAAACTTGCTTCGCAAATCCGCGTCGCCCGTTCGATCATCGCGTCGAACACCGGCGCAAGATCGCCGGGCGAGGAATTGATGACCCCCAGCACCTCGGCGGTCGCGGTCTGCTGGGCTAGCGCTTCGTCACGTTCGGCTCGTGCCTCGGCGAGCTGGCGCCCGAGATCGGCAACCTGCTTCTGAAGGTCGGCCAACGTGCTGCCGGGTGTGTCCATCGCCAGACCTTCTGCGGGCCGTGCTCCCCAGATCATACTTTGATTGGCATACCTCTCAAGAAAAGCTGAGCACGCGGCGATCGCTCCTGGGCTCTTGGTGCTCAGAATTCCGGTGGGCGCAGCTCGCCGACGAGAGTCTGCATAGGGCGCAGAGGCGTCATCCGATATGGCAGACGGTAGTTGCCTGCCCGCAAAAGGCGGAAATTCAGCCTGAGGCGCTGCCCCACCCTATCTGATCGTGATGGCCGGGCTCTTCATTCGTCGCGGCCTCTGGAAATGGGCGTCCGGCCTCGTCGCTGCGCGGCGCCCCGGAAAGACGATTTTGGACCAGATTGGATTACAAGCTCCCGCGCCGGGGCGACGACTTTGCGATCGGCCATCCCGGCGTAGTCATTTCCGGGGGTTTTGCTAAGATCCGCGCATGGCGCGAGAGGAAAACGCATCGCTGCGACGCGGCTGGACGACCGGCGCCTGCGCCGCCGCCGCCGCCCGCGCCGCCTATACGGCGCTGATCTCGGGCCACTTTCCCGATCCGGTGCCGCTGCGCCTGCCGCGCGGCGAGACGCCGTCCTTTGCGCTCGCGTTGAAGGAGATCGGCGCCGGCTTTGCCCGCGCCGGCATCGTCAAGGATGCCGGCGACGACCCGGACGTGACGCACGGCGCGCTCGTCGTCAGCGAAATCGCCCACGCACCGGCGGGCGCCGGCATCGTATTCGCCGCCGGCGAGGGCGTCGGCACAGTCACCCGCCCGGGGCTCGCGCTCGCGGTCGGCGAGCCGGCGATCAACCCCGGCCCGCGCAAGATCCTGAAGGGCGCCCTTTGGGAGGTCGCCGAAGCGAACGGGCTGCCGCCCCCCGACCTCAAGGTGACGATCGCGATCCCCGGCGGCGAACAGCTCGCCGAGAGGACCGTCAACGCGCGGCTCGGCATCCTCGGCGGGCTGTCGGTGCTCGGCACCACCGGCATCGTCGTCCCCTATTCCTGCGCGTCGTGGATCCATGCGATCCATCGCGGCATCGACGTGGCGCGCGCCGCCGGCCTCGACCATATCGCGGCAGCGACGGGCAAGACCTCGGAAGACGCGGTGCAGCGCCTCTACGGCCTGCCGGACCACGCGCTGATCGACATGGGCGACTTTGTCGGCGGCACCCTCAAATACCTGCGCCGCCATCCGGTGCGGCGGCTGACCATAGCCGGCGGCTTCGGCAAGCTGGCGAAGCTCGCCGCGGGGCACCTCGACCTGCATTCCTCGCGCAGCGCGGTCGATCCCGCGGCGCTCGCGCGGCTGCTCGCGGCTGCGGGCGGCGATCCTTCGACGGCGCCGGCCGCGGCAAGCGCCGGCGAGATCCTCGGCGCGGCCGGCGAGCATAAATGGGCCCTCGCGCGCGCCGTCGCCGAGCGCGCCCGCGAAGTGGCGCTGGCGACGCTCGCCGGCGATACCGCGGTCGAGGTGGCGGTCGTCGACCGCGACGGCAGCTTTCTCGCGCGGGTCGGCGAATGAGCGCGGAGCGCCTCTTGATCCTCGGCGGCACCGGCGAAGCGGCGGCGCTCGTCCGCGCGGCACTCGCCCGCTTCGGCGACGGGCTCGCGGTCACCACCTCGCTCGCCGGGCGGACGCGGCGGCCGGGGCCGCTCCCGGGCGAGGTGCGCATCGGCGGGTTCGGCGGGTCGGAGGGCCTCGCCCGCTATCTCTGCGAGCACGCCATCGACCGGTTGATCGACGCGACCCACCCGTTTGCCAGCCGGATCTCGGCCGAGGCGCGGATCGCCTGCGCCCTCGCCCAGGTGCCGCGCCTCATGCTGCTGCGCCCGCCCTGGCACCGCCACCCGCTCGACCGCTGGGTCGAGGTGGACGGCATCCCGGCTGCCGCGGCGGTCGTCGGCCGGCTCGCCCGGCGGGTCTTCCTGACCGTCGGGCACAGCGAGATCGCCGCCTTCGCCGCCGCCCCGCAGGTGCGCTTTCTCATCCGGCTCGTCGAGCCGCCGCGCGCGCCCTTGCCGCTGCGCTTTCACGAAATCATCCTCGGGCGCGGGCCCTTCAGCCTCGCCGCCGAGCGGCACCTGCTGCAGCGTCACGCGATCGAGGCGCTGGCATGCAAGGCGAGCGGCGGCGCGGCGACCGAGGCGAAGATCATCGCGGCGCGCGAGTTGAGCCTGCCGGTCGTCATGGTTCGCCGGCCGCCGGTCGAAGAGGGGCCACGGGTCGAATCGATCGACGCGGCGCTCGACTGGCTCGCCGGCCCCGCCCCGGCCCTGGCAACGAGGAGAGCGCGATGAGACATCGCCTGACTGCCATTTTCCTGCTCGCGGCCGCCATTGTCGTTCCGAAGGGGCCGGTGGAGGCGCAATCCTCGTCCTCGTCCACGCCGTCGATCCCACTCTGGAGCACCGCCCCCGGCGCGTTCAGCGGCTATTACAGCAATGTCGCGCGGGCGGCGGCGCAAAACGACGCGGCCCGGGTGCAGCTCCTGATCAGCGACGGCGCGAGCCCGAACGACACCGACGACCGCGGCCGCACGGGGCTGCACGTCGCGGCGATGAACGGCAATCTGCAGATCATGGCGATCCTGATAAAAACCGGCGCCAAGCTCGACTTGCCGGACGAGTTCGGCGACACGCCACTCTTCCTCGCCGTCGACCGCGACCAGGGCGAGGCCGTGCGGCTGCTCATCAAGGCCGGCGCCCGGGTCAATGCGCAGAACCGGGAAGGGCTGACGCCGCTGATGGCCGCGGCGCGGCGCGGCAGCCTCGACATGGTGCGGCTGCTGCTCGCAAAGGGCGCCAGCATCGACAGCACCGACTATACCGGGCGCGACGCGCTCGGCTGGGCCGCCGCAGGCCACAGCCAGGCGGTGGTGGCGGCGCTGAAGCGGGCGGGCGCGGATAAGGGCGAGTGAGCGCTCAGGCGCGCCGCGGCCGCAGCAGATGGTGGTGGCCGGCGGCGTAGAGGCGGCTTTCGGCGGCGCCCTCGGCGGCGAGCACGCGGCCGACGAGGATGAGGGCGGTGCGGGTGATGCCGGCCCGCTTCACCGCCTCGCGAATGTCGGCGAGGGTGCCGCGGATCAGCCGCTCGTCGGGCCAGCTGACGCGGTAGGCGACGACCGCCGGGCAATCGGCCCCGTAACCGGGAATAAGCGCCCGGACGACGCCGGCGAGATTGGCGATCGACAGATGGATCGCCAGCGTCGCGCCGCTGGCCGCCAGCTTTTCGAGCGCCTCGCCCTGCGGCATCGGCGAGGAGCGCGTCGCGGTGCGGGTGAGGATCACCGTCTGGGCGATTTCCGGCAGCGTCAGCTCTTGCCCGAGCGCCGCCGCGGCGGCGGCGAAGGACGGCACGCCGGGCGTCACGTCGAAGCCGATGCCGAGCGCCGCGAGGCGCCGCATCTGCTCGCCGATCGCGCCGTAGAGCGAAGGGTCGCCCGAATGCAGCCGGGCCACCTCGAGGCCGGCGCGGTCGGCCGCGCGCATGTGCTCGACGATCTCCTCGAGCGTCAAGGGCGCGGTGTCGACGATCCGCGCGCCGGGCGGCGCCGCGGCGAGGATCGCGCGCGGCACCAGCGAACCGGCGTAGAGGCAGACGGGGCAGCGTTCGACGAGCCGCAGCCCGCGCAGCGTGATCAGATCGGCGGCGCCGGGGCCGGCGCCGATGAAATGCACGGTCACGAGGGCGCGCGGTCGAAATAGCCGCGCGGCGTGTAGAGGCGCGGCGGATCGCCGGCAAGGCGGCGGGTGCGGCTGCTGCCGACGATGACGAGGCTCAGCATGTCGAGTTCGGCCGCGGCGAGGTCGGAAAGGGCGAGGAGGCGCCCGCTCTCCTCGGCGCGGCCGAGATTGCGGGCGATAAACACCGGCGTCGCCGGGCCCCGGTGGCGCAACAGGATCGCCGCCGCCCGGGCAACGAGGGTGCGCCGCCGGGCCGAGCGCGGGTTATAGAGGGCGACGACGAAATCCCCCGCAGCCGCCGCTTCGAGCCGCCTCTCGATCACCTCCCACGGGGTCAGCAGGTCGGACAGCGAGATCGCGCAGAAATCGTGGCCGAGCGGCGAGCCGACCCGCGCGGCCGCCGCCTGCAAGGCCGAGACGCCGGGGCAGACGGTGACCGCGACGGCCGGCCAGGCGGGGCTCGGATCGCGGTCGAGCAGCTCGAAGACGAGCGCGGCAAGACCGTAGATCCCGGCGTCGCCCGAGGAGACGAGCGCCACCGAGCGGCCTTCGCCGGCGAGGTCGAGCGCGCGCCGAACGCGCGCCTCTTCTTCGCCGATGCGGCCGCGATGCAGCCGCTTGCCGGCGACCGCCGGACCCAGGAGATCGAGGTAGAGCCCATAGCCGACGATCTCGCTCGCCGCAGCGAGCGCGGCGTCCGCCTCGCGGGTGCGCCATTCGGCGTGCCCCGGGCCGATGCCGACGACGGCAAGGGCGCCCTGCGCCCGGCCGAGCGCCTCCGCCTCGATCGGGCGGGCGGCGCGGGCGAGCGCGCAGGTGGCGCGGCGCGACTTCCGTTTCGGCGCGACTAGAACGCCGCCCGTCCCGGCCGCCGCCAGCGCCGCCCCTTCCGCCACGCCCCAGCAGCCGGTCGCGCGATAGGCCGCCGCCGAGCGTTCGGTGAGCCGCGGCGTCTCTTCGAGAAGGCGCGTTGCCGCGAAAAACCGCGCCGGCACGCCGAGCGATCGGGCGAGCGCGTGAATGCCCGGCTCGGCGAGCTTTGTTTCGACCGAGACGACCGCCGCGACCGCCTGCGGCGCGAGCCCCGCCGCGGCGAGCGTCGCCTGCGCCAGATCGGCGATCTCGCCGGCCGGGCAGCCGCGCTCGCAGCCGATGCCGAGCGCCAGCACCGGCGGATGCACGACGAGCGCCGCCGTGCCGGCAGCGGCACGATCGGTCACCAGCACCAGTTCCTCGGCGTCCGCTGCCCACTCGATCGCCGCCTCGCGCAGCCAAGCGGCACAGCCCGTCTCGTCGCGCAGCGCCACCCTCTCGCCGGCCAGCAATGCCGCCGCGATCCGCTTGACGGCCTGCGGCTCGGCGAGGCGCCAGCCCGGCGGCGGCTCGTCGAGGGCGAGGCCGAAGCGCAGATCTTCCGCGGTGGTGATCGCCGCGACCCCGCCCAAATGCTCGGCGAGGTGCCGCGCCAGCGCGTTCGCGCCGTGATGCCCGCCGAGGAGCGGCACCGCGAGACTGCCGTCGGCGGCGAGCGCGACGAGCGGCGGCTCGCTCCCTTTGTCGGCAAGCAGCGGCGCCACCGCGCGGATCAGGATGCCGCTCGCGCAGATGCCGAGGACCGGCCGGCCGGCGGCGAAGAGCGCGGCGATATGCGGCGTTGCCCGCTCGTAGCTCTCGTCCCACGCCACCCCGCCCCGGCGCGGCCCGTGCACGCGCGCGCCGGGCAGCACGGCCTGCGCCCGGCGGGCGAGCGCCTCGGCGCCCTCGCCGATGACGACGATCGCCACGCCGGGCGGAACGCGGCTATGCATCGCCCCGTCTAGCAATCGAACGGGTCGAGCGGCCACACCGGGCGGCGAACCGCGGTGAAGAGCTCCGGGGTGTAAATCTCGGAGCACAACGCCCCGGTGTCGACGAGGATGATCTCGCGGGCGATCGGCGCGAAGGCGGCGCGGAAATGCTGCATCGATTTGACGGCGACCGTCGTGTAGCGGGCCGGGTCGATGCCGAGCGAGGTGAATTGGCCGAGGTCGGTCGCTTGGCCGTTGTTGGTGATCAGCACGATGTCGATGCCGCCGACGCGGAACACCATCGAGGGCCCGTAATTGCGCTCGACGCCGCCGCCCATCGGTCCGTAGGCGATGAAGCGCCCGTTCGTGAGGCAGACCACTTCGCCCTCGAGCGCGAGCGGCCCGCCGCCGAGCGCGGGGTCGGTCTTGCCGCCGAGCGAGAGGGTGGTCTTCGCCCCGACCCCGGCGCGCATCCCGTCCTGGATCGCCTGGGCGTCGCAGATCGCGTGGAACGCGACGCGCTCGACGCCGGCCGCGACCAGGCCCTCGAGCAGTGCCGTCGCGTCGCCGTAGCCGCCGCCGCCCGGATTGTCGGTGTAATCGGCGATGACGAGCGGCCGGTCGCCCGGGCGCCCCGCCTTGGCGCGCGCCACCGCCTCGGCGACCGGCAACAATTTGACGCTGGTGTAGCCGCGCGTCTTCCAGGCGTGATCCATGAACTCCTCGGCGATCGCCCGGCCGCGCCCGCCCTCGCCGTCGGTCGTGACGGTCACCGACGGCCCGACATCGCGGATGTCGGCGCGGCTGAAGCCGGCGCAGATGCTGATGACGAGCGCCTCGCCTGCCGCCTCGAGCGCTTCGCCGCGGCCGATCAGCTCGGCCATCGGCCCCGCCTGCGTGCGCCCGTGGTCGAGGCCATAGATCATCGGCCGGCGGGCGATCACCGTCTTCGGCCGCACTTCGCCCCGCATCGCGCGATCAAGCAGCCGGGCCCCCTGCCAAGCGCGCTCGTACATGTCGATATGCGGATAGGTGCGAAAGGCGATCAGCGCATTCGCATGCTCGGCCATGGCCTCGGTGACGTTGGCGTGCAGGTCGAGCGTCACCACGATCGGGACCGCTTCGCCGACGACCCGGCGCAGCCGAGCCAAGAGTTCGCCTTCGGCGTCCTCGAACTGCTCGCTGACCATGGCGCCGTGCAGATGGAGAAGCGCGCCGTCGATCGGCCGGCGCTCCGCGGCGGCCTCGAGGATCATCGCGGCGACCGTCTCGAAGGCGTCGCTCATGACGATGCCCGACGGATTCGGGTTGGCGGACACCGGATGCACGAGCCGCCAGCCGAATTCGTCGGCCGCCTCGAAGGAGGCGCCGATCGCCGAGCGGGTGCCGCGAAACGCCTGCGGAATCTCGTTTTCGCGATGAAAGTCGCGCCGGCGGATCATCGCCATGTCCGTCGGTACGCGGCTGAAGGTATTGGTCTCGTGCATGAAACGGGCGAGGAGGACAGAGGCCACGGCTCACCTCCAGGAGAGAAGCGGCAAGTCTAGCACGCCCGGCAGGCCCTCGTCCGCGTCATGCCGCCGATGCACAAACCCGCGCCCCGGGCCGGCGATCCGGCGACACGCGACTGGACAATTAGTTACAAATTGTTAACATCGCTGCGTTACAAACCGACGCGCGAAAAGGTGGTCGGCGCGGTCGGCCGATTGCCCCCGATTCAGCACGTTTCTGCAAGGCGGCGGGAACCCATGACGCTCGAAGACACCCGGTCGTACCGCGACGTCGACGGCGCTCCACCGAAGACGGTGCTGATCGTCGAAGACAACGAGCTGAACATGAAGCTCTTCAACGATCTCTTGGAAGCGCACGGGTATCGCACGCTGCAGACGAGAGACGGCATGGAGGCGCTAACGCTGGCGCGCCACCATCATCCCGACCTGATCTTGATGGACATCCAGCTTCCCGAAGTTTCCGGTCTCGAAGTCACCAAATGGATCAAGGAGGACGACGAGCTGCGCCGCATCCCGGTGATCGCGGTGACCGCCTTCGCGATGAAGGGGGACGACGAAAAGATCCGCAGCGGCGGTTGCGAGGCCTATATGGCAAAGCCGATTTCGGTGGCGCGCTTTCTCGAAACCGTCGGACGATTTCTGTCGTGAGCCTCCTCTTCGCCGGTGAGTGGGGGCGCCGATGACCGCCCGTGTGCTGGTCGTCGACGACGTCGAGCTGAACGTCAAGCTGCTCGAAGCGAAGCTGTCGAGCGAATACTTCGACGTTCTGCGGGCCTACAACGGCGCCGCCGCACTCGAAATCGCCGGCAGCCTGTCGCCCGACGTGATCCTTCTCGACGTGATGATGCCGCGCATGGACGGCTTCGAGGTGTGCCGGCGCCTCAAGGCCGATCCGCGCACCGCCGACCTGCCCGTGGTCATGGTGACGGCGCTTTCCGACCTCGCCGATCGGCTGCACGGGCTCGAGGTCGGGGCCGACGATTTCCTGACGAAGCCGGTCAACGACACCGAGTTGTTCGCGCGCGTGCGCTCGCTCGTCCGCCTGAAGCGGATGACCGAGGAGTTGCGGGTGCGCGACGCGATTTGCGGCCGCTTCGGCAGCCGCGTCGCCGAGGCCGACGCGGAACCGTGCCCCGGACGGATCCTGGTGATCGAAGAGAACGTCTTCGATGCCGTGCGCATGGTGGAGACGCTGAAGCCGCTCGCCCGGAACGTCTCGAGCGCCGGCACGCATGCCGAGGCCCGCGCCAAGCTCGACGCCGAGACCGAACTGGTGATCGCCAGCCTGTCCGTGCCGGACGGCGACACGCTGCGGCTGTTGTCGCAATTCCGGGCCGAGGAGGCGCAGCGGCAACTGCCGGTGCTGTTGGTCGCCGATACGCCCGACCTGACGCGGCTCGCGAAAGGGCTCGATCTGGGCGCCAACGACTACCTCGTCCGCCCGGTGGACCGCAGCGAGCTGGTAGCCAGAGCGCGGACGCAGCTGCGGCGCAAGCGGTTGCATGACCGGCTCAGGGAAAACCAACTGAAAAGCCTTGCCCTCGCCCTCACCGACGAGCTGACCGGGCTCTACAACCGCCGCTATGCGACCGCGCATCTGCAGGAGGTCATGAGCCGGGCGGCGCAGGGCGGGTCGGCGGCGGCGGTTCTGCTCGTCGACGTCGATAATTTCAAGCGGGTCAACGACACCCTCGGCCACGCGGTCGGCGACCAAGTCTTGCGCGAGATTGCCGCTCGGGTGACCCGCAACCTGCGGACCTTCGATCTCGTCGCGCGCTGGGGGGGCGACGAGCTCATCGTCATCATGCCGGAAACCGACCTCGGCACCGCGGCGGCGGTGGCGGAGCGGCTGCGGATGATGGTCGCCGACCGGCCGTTTCCGCTCGCCGGCAGCAGCAAAGGGCTCGATTTGACGATCAGCGTCGGGGTGACGACGACCGTCGACGAAGATTTCGCGAAGCTACTCGATCGCGCCGACGGCGCCCTCTACGCGGCGAAGCACGCCGGCCGAAACCGCCTCGCGCTGTGCCCCTGGGAAGAGAAATCCGCCGCCGCGGTGTCGTGACCGCGGCCGCTCGCCGGGTCGTGGCGAGCGCTACTTTATCTTCGCCTCTTTGAAGAGGACGTGCTTTCGGGCTACGGGATCGAATTTCTTCAGCTCGAGTTTTGCAGTCTTCGAGCGAGGATTCTTCTTGGTCACATAATAGTAGCCGGTATCGGCGCTGCTGACGAGCTTTATGAGTACGGTGTTCGTCTTGGCCATGGAGCGCTCTCTTAGGCTCAGAATTGCCGTGGGTTCGACAATAGCGATCTTTCGGGGGGTGTCAAGCGCGGCTCCGCGCCAGGCGAGCCCGGCAAGAGCGGCGTGGCGGCGAGGTTGCGCGCCGGGGTGATCCGCCGCACCGCTTCGCGGTACAGCGCCGGGTCGGAGATCAGGCGCTTGGCGATTTCGAGATCGATCGGGTGCCTGCCGCGGCGCTGCGGGCAGGAAGCGCGCAGCCGCCTCCAGCCCGGTTCGTCGAGCGAGGCGCGCGGGCGCGAGGTGAGCCGCGCTGTCGAGGCGGGCGCGACGGCCCGCTGCAAGGCGACCTGCAATGCGCCGGCGCCGTCTCCGAGGTCGCTCGTGCAGACGGTCGGAACGACGCCGTGCAGGTTGAGGAAATAGCCCGACGGCGTGATCAGGAAGGCCCAGGTCAGGATCAGCTCGCCCCGGTTCGGCAGCCGCAGCACGGTCTGCACGGTGCCCTTGCCGTAGGAGGCGCTGCCGACGACGACCGCACGCCCAAGATCCTGCAGGGCGACTGCGACGATCTCCGCGGCCGAGGCGGAGTTGCCATCGATCAGGATGACGACCGGCAGCGTGGCGGCGATGCCGTCGCCGGCGGCGGCGAAGTGCTGCCGGCTCGCCGGGTTGCGGCCGATCGTCGAGGCGATCGGGCCCTTGTCGAGAAAGATGTCGGCGAGAGCGACGGCCTGTCCAAGCAACCCGCCGGGGTCGCCGCGCAGATCGAGCACGATCCCCGAGAGGCCGGGGCCGGGGCCATGCTCGGCGGCGAGCAGGGTCTCGGCCACGATGTGCGCGGTGCTCTCGTTGAAGCTCTTGATGCGAAAGACGAGAGTGCCGCCATCGCGCTCGACGGTCACCGTCGGCACCACGATCAGCCGGCGCTCGATGCGAAACTCGCGCTCGCGGCCGAGGCTCGGGCGATAGACGGCGAGCTCGACCGGCCGGCCGACCGGTCCGCGCAGCGCATCGACCACGGCTTCTTGCGACTTTCCGGTGATCGGAACGCCGTCGATCCCGACGATCTTGTCTTGCGGGCGAACCCCGGCGAGATCGGCCGGCCCGCGCGGCATGACCTCGGTCACGCGGAACTTGCCGCCGGCCTCTTCGACGGTGAGGCCGACGCCGCCGAAACCGTCGCGCATGGCGCGGTCCTCGCTGGCTTGCGCGGGCGGCGAATAGCGCGAGAAGCGGTCGAGCGCGCCGGTCATGCCGCCGAGCAGCGCCGTGTCGATCTGCTCCTCGGAAGCCTTGGCGAGGAGCGGCGAGACGGCTTTCGCCTCGGCGACGAGCCGCCCGGCGAGCCCGGCCCAGCCGGCCGCGTCGTCCGCTCGGGGCTCGCGATGAATCGCCACCTGCCGGACGCCATAGTCGAGAACCAGCTCGCCTTGCGAGGCCGGGGTCTCGTTGACCTTTATCCGGCGATCGAGGCGGGTGAGGCCCGCGGCGCCGGCGAGGACCAGGTTGCGGTCCGAGACCGGCTCGATGTAGTAGCGCGCGATATCCTCGAGCCCGCCGTTGATCAGACGCGCCGTCGGGTCGGCCGGCGGCGGCGGCGCGCCGCCGGCGCAGGCGGCAATCAAACAGACAGCGGCGGCAGCGCTCGCGCGCGGCAACGCGGCGGCAGGACGGAACGCCAAAACCGACTCCCCACCCCTCCAGGCGCGAAAGAGAGTAAAGGGTCGGCCGGGGCCGATCAACGATGTCGGACCCCGCGCACCCGCCCGGCGCCGCCGCCCGAGCCGGCCTCCGCGAGTGCGAGCACGAGGCGGGCGGAGAGCGCGTCCGCCTCGACGAGGCGCACCGATACCTCCTCGCCGATCGTGAAGGCGCGGCGCGAGCGCCGGCCGACCAGCGAATGCCCCCGCTCGTCGCGCCGGTAATAGTCGTCGCCGAGCGAGGCGATCGGCACGAGCCCGTCGGCGCCGGTTTCGAGGAGGCTGACGAACATGCCGAACTCGGCAACGCCGGTGATGCGGCCGGTGAAGACCTGGCCGACCGCGCCGGCGAGAAAGAGGGCGCGGTAGCGATCGAGGGCGGCGCGCTCGGCCGCCACGGCGCGCCGCTCGGTGGCCGAGATATGGGCGCCGATTTCGGCGAAATCCTGCGCCGCGGCGAGCGGCGGCTCGCCGAGGAGGGCGCGGTGCACGAGGAGATCGGCGTAGCGCCGGATCGGCGAGGTGAAATGCGCGTAACGCCTGAGCGCCAGCCCGAAATGGCCGATATTGGCGGGGCTGTAGAGCGCCTGCGCCTGGGCGCGCAACACCAGCTCGTTGACGAGGGCGGCGACCGGGGTCGCGGCGGCGCGCGACAGAATGCGGTTGAAGATCGCCGGCTTCGGCGCCTGGCCCTTGGCGAGGGCAAGGCCGGGCAGCCCGAGATCGTCGAGAAATTCGCCGAGCGCGGCGAGCTTCGCCGGATCGGGGGCGTCGTGCACCCGGTACATGCAGAGCCGCCCGAGCCGCTCCAGCTCCTCGGCGGCGGCGATGTTCGCGAGGATCATCAATTCTTCGATGAGCCGGTGGCTGTCGAGGCGTTTCACCGGCTCGATCGCAGCCGGCCGCCCGTCGGCATCGAGCAGCACCCGATGCTCGGGCAGGTCGAGGCCGATGGCGCCACGCCGGCGCCGCGCCTCGTCGAGCGCCGCCCAGGCCCGATAGAGCGGCCGCACCCGCTCCGTCAGCGCGCCCTTGCCGTCGCGCCCCAGCTCGACCTCCCCGTAAGTGAGCCGGGCCTCTGAACGCATCAGCGCCCGCTCGAAGCGGTGCCGGCGCTTGCGCCCCGCCGCATCGATCCACAGATGCGCGGCGAGGCAGGCGCGATCGGCATTCGGCTTCAGCGAGCACAGCTCGTTCGACAATGCCGGCGGCAGCATCGGCACGACGCGGTCGGGGAAATAGACCGAATTGCCCCGGTTCTGCGCCTCGCGGTCGAGCGCCGAGCCGGGCCTGACGTACCAGGCGACATCGGCGATCGCGACGACGATGTGCCAGCCGCCGCGGTTGTCGGGATCGGCATCGGGCTCGGCCCACACCGCGTCGTCGAAATCGCGCGCGTCGGCGCCGTCGATCGTGACAAGCGGCAGATGCCGCAGATCGGCGCGGCCCTTGCCATCGACGGGCGCGGCGGCGGCCGCCTCGGCGATGGCTGCGGCGGCAAACTCGGTCGGGATATCGTGCTCGGCGATCGCGATAAGGCTCGCCGCGCGCGGCTGCGAAGCGGGCCCGAGGCGCTCGAGGATGCGCACTTGCGCCGGGCCCTGCCGGCGCTCGGCAACCGTTTCGGCAACGACGAGGTCGTCATCGCGCACGCCCTCCGCATCGCCCGGCAGCACACGGTAGAGGGTGCGGTTGCGGCGGTCGGCGGGCACCACTTCGGGGCCGGCTCGGCCAAGGCGAAAGACCCCGACGATGCGCTCGGCCTCGCCGTCGAGGCGGCGCAGGATGCGCGCCTCGAACTCGCCGCCGTCATTGCGGCGCAACCGGGCTGCGGCGCGGCCGCCCAACGGCAGGCTGTCGCCCGCCTCGACGAGACGCATGACGGGCGCCTCGCCCGGCCGCGGCCAGGCGATCGGGCGAACCAGCGGCAGCCCGTCCTCGTCGCTGCCGAAGCGCTCGACGACGGCGACCGCCGGAAACGCCGGCCCGCCCGTGGCGCGGCGGTCGCGGGCGCCGCCGCGCCGGCGGAAGACGGCTGATGCGGCGCGCTTCACGAGGGCAGTGCGCGCGGGCGCGGTTTCGGCTTCGGCTTTGCCGCGGCGGCGGGGCGCTTCGCCTTTTTCGGCGCGGCGCGGGCGGCTTTCTTCCGGGCGGCGGCGCCGTTGGTCGGGCCAGCTCGCCGGCCTTTGGCCTTGCCACCCTTGCCCTTGGCGCGCTGCGCATCGAGGAGGGCGACCGCTTCGGCAAGCGACAGCGCGGCCGGGTCGGCTTTCTTCGGCAGCGAGGCGATGACGCCGTCATGGCTGACATAGGGGCCGTAGCGCCCGCGGTAGAGGCCGATCGCGCCGCCCGCCGGATGGGCGCCCAACTCGCGCAGCATGGCGGGCGCGCCGCGTCGGGCGGCATTAGGCTCGGCGAGCAGCATGACGGCGCGGTTGAGGCCGATGTTCAGCACGTCGTCGTCGGCGCCCAGCGATTTGAAGGTCGAGCCGTGCTTGATGTAGGGGCCGAAGCGGCCGATGCCGGCGATGATCGGCTCGCCGGTCTCGGGGTGGCGGCCGAGCGCGCGCGGCAGCGCGAGGAGCTTCAAGGCGGTGTCGAGGTCGAGGTCGGCCGGCTTCAGCGAGCGCGGCAGCGCGACGCGTTTCGGCTTTTCCGCGCCGGCGCCGTCGCCGAGCTGGACGTAGTGGCCGTAGGGGCCCTTGCGCAACCAGACGGCAAGCCCGCTTTCCGGGTCGGTGCCGAGCGTCGCATCGGCCGCGGCGGCGCCGTCGGCTTCGCTTTCGAGCGTCAGCGGGCGCGTGTGGCGGCAATTCGGATAATTGGAACAGCCGATGAAGGCGCCGAACTTGCCGAGCTTCAGGCTGAGCCGCCCGGCGGCGCAGAGCGGGCACAGGCGGGGGTCGCGCCCCGAGCCGTCGTCGGGAAAGAAATGCCGACCGAGGTCCTCGTCGAGCGCGCCCAGCACCTCCTTGATCGAGAGGTCGCTGGTGCCGGCGACCGAGGTCGAGAAATCGCGCCAGAAATTGCGCAACACCTCCTTCCAGTCGAGCCGCCCGCCGGAGACCTCGTCGAGCTGGTTCTCGAGGTCGGCGGTGAAGCCGTATTCGACATAGCGCTCGAAAAAGCTCGTCAGAAAGGCGGTGACGAGGCGGCCGCGGTCCTCCGGCACGAAGCGCCGCTTTTCCAGGCGGACATATTCGCGGTCCTGCAATACCTGCAAGATCGCGGCGTAGGTCGATGGGCGGCCGATGCCGAGTTCCTCGAGGCGCTTCACCAGGCTCGCCTCGCTGTAGCGCGGCGGCGGCTGCGTGAAATGCTGGCGTGGATCGACTCTGCCGCGGGCGACCCGCTCGTGCGGCCGCATCGCGGGCAGGCGGCCGCCTTCGCCCTCCTCCTCGGCGGCGGGATCGTCGCGATCCTCCTGGTAGAGCGCGAGAAAGCCGTCGAAGACGACAACCGAACCGACCGCGCGCAACCGGAGCCGCCCGGACGGGTCGGCGATGTCGACCGACACCTGTTCGAGCTGCGCCGAGGCCATCTGGCTCGCCACCGTGCGCTTCCAGACGAGCTCGTAGAGCCGGCGCTGGTCGCTATCGAGCCAGCGCGCCGCATCGGCGGGACGGCGGCCGATGTCGGTCGGCCGGATCGCCTCATGCGCCTCCTGCGCGTTCTTTGCCGGGCTCTTGTAGACGCGCGGGCTGTCCGGCAGGTAGCGGGCGCCGAAATCGCGGCCGATCAGCCGGCGGGCGGCGGCGATCGCTTCGCCCGAGATGGCGACGCCGTCGGTGCGCATGTAGGTGATGAGCCCGACCGCCTCGCCGCCGAGATCGACGCCCTCGTAGAGGCGCTGCGCGATCCGCATCGTGCGGCTCGCGCCGAACCCCAGCTTGCGCGAGGCTTCCTGCTGCAGGGTCGAGGTCGTGAAGGGCGGGAAGGGGTTGCGGCGGACCTGTCGGCGCTCGATCTCGGCGACCGCGAAGCCGGCGGCGCGGCCGATCGCATCGGCGGCGGCGCGCGCCTTTGCTTCGCTGTCGAGGTCGAAGCGGTCGAGCCGCTTGCCGTCGAGATGCGTCAGGCGCGCGGTGAAGCTCTGGCCCGCCTCGGTCTTGAACTCGACCTCGATCGTCCAGTATTCGCGCGCCCGGAAGGCTTCGATCTCGGCCTCGCGCTCGCAGACGAGGCGCAATGCCACCGACTGCACGCGCCCGGCCGAGCGGCTGCCGGGCAGCTTGCGCCACAAGACGGGCGAGAGCGTGAAGCCGACGAGATAGTCGAGGGCGCGGCGCGCCAGATAGGCTTCGACCAGCTCGCGGTCGATCTCGCGCGGCCGGCGGAAGGCGTCGAGCACCGCGCTCTTCGTCACCTCGTTGAAGACGACGCGGCTCACGTCGAGCCCCTTCAGCGCCTTGCGCGCCCGCAATACCTCGCGCACATGCCACGAGATCGCCTCGCCCTCGCGGTCGGGGTCGGTGGCGAGAAAGAGCCCATCGGCCCGCCGCGCCGCCTGCACGATCGCCGACAGATGCTTTTCCGCCTTGCCGTCGATCTCCCAGGACATCGCAAAGTCGGAATCCGGCAGCACCGAGCCGTCCTTCGCCGGCAGATCGCGCACATGCCCATAGCTGGCGAGGACGTGGTAATCGCCGCCCAGGTACTTGCCGATGGTTTTCGCCTTGGCCGGCGATTCGACGACGACGACTTTCATGAACCCGTTCACATGGGGCCGCGGATGGACGCGGCAAGGGTCAGCGCCGCGAGACCAGATTGCCGGGATGGCGTTCGACCCTGCCGCTCAGCTCCAATTCCAACAGAAGCGTGGCGACGGCGGCGGCCGACAATTGACATTGGCGGATCAGTTCGTCAACCGCGACCGGGCTCGGCCCGAGCCGTTCGAGGATCAGCGCGAGGCCGTCCTCCTCCGCCATCGGCTCGGCGGCGGGCGCGGCGGCGAACGCAGCCCGCGGCATCGGCGGCGGAGGCATGGCGGCGCGCGGCAGCGGCGCATTGCCGCGCAACAGCGGCGCGAGCGGCGTCAGGATGTCCGCGGCGGTCTCCGTCAGATTGGCGCCGTTCCTGATCAGATCGTTGGTGCCGCGGCAGCGCGGATCGAGCGGCGAGCCGGGCACAGCGAAGACGTCGCGCCCCTGCTCCAATGCATAGCGGGCGGTGATCAGCGAGCCCGAGCGCGCCGCCGCCTCGACCACCAGCACGCCGAGCGCCATCCCCGAGATGATCCGGTTTCGCCGCGGGAAATGTCTGGCCTGCGGCTCGCTGCCGAGCGGCAGCTCGGCGACGATCGCGCCTTGCCGGCGCAAGGCATCGTAGAGTCCGCGGTTCTCCTCGGGGTAGACGATGTCGGCGCCGCCCGCGACAACTGCCACGGTGCCGGTGTCGAGCGCGCCCAAATGAGCTGCGGCGTCGATACCGCGGGCCAACCCGGAAACAACGACAAGCCCGCCTTCGCCGAGCGCTGCGGCAAGCTCGCGGGCAAGGCGCCGCCCGTTCGCCGAGGCGTTGCGCGCGCCGACCACCGCTACCATCGGCCGATCGAGCCAATCCGCCTGGCCGAGCGCGGTCAGAACCGGCGGTGCGTCCTCGATTTGAGCGAGCGCTCT
>DASYYD010000156.1:0-11464 GCA_035934195.1 Allostellaceae bacterium
GCGCACCAGCGGGTGCAGTTCGCTGTCCTTGTCGATCGGCCGCTCGACCGTGGCCAGCAGCCCCTTGTCCCGCAATTTCTGCAGGTGGTCGTGCAGGTCGGGGTAGCGGGGCTCCCTGCGGCTCATTCGCGAATCTCCGAAATCAGACCGGCACCGTCACGCCGAGCCGCCTCGCTGCGGCGGCGAGCGCCTCGTCCTTGGTCAAGAGCGGCAGGCCGCGGCGGATCGCCAACTGGAGGTAGGCCGCATCATAGGTCGTCAGCCGTTCCGCTCGGGCCAGCATGAGGATTTCGCGCCATGCACGCAGGGTCGTTTCGCCGTCGGTCGTGATCGGCAGCCCGGCAATCAGTTCCAGCCGGGTCGCCAAATCCCCTGCCGTAATGCGGCCGCGCTTTTCCGCCTGTAAGAGAATATTGGCGAGTTCCAAATGCCAGAGTTGCGGGACGATCGCGCCGTTGTCCCGAACCTGCTCGAACTGCGCGTCCCATTCCGCCGAAGCTTCGTCCTCGAAGCACCAGGAGAGCGCCGCCGAGGCATCGATGACGAGCGGCATCACCGGCGCCCCGCGTCGCGCAGCTCCTTCCAGGATAATCCGCCGAGCATCGTTCCCTTGCGGAGCCGTTTCAGCTTCTCGAAGGCATCCGCGGTCCGTTGCCGATCGGCATGCGCGGCGCCGATGAGCCGCGCCACCGGCCGCCCATGCTTGGTTATGACAACCTCTTCGCCCTGCGCTACCCTGTCGAGAAGCGTCGAGAGGTGCGTTTTAGCCTCAAAAGCGCCGACCGTGATCATCTTGATCTCGCGCGAAAATCTAGTTTGGTAATCTAACCAGAACCACCCGAAACGGCAAGGCGGTTGCGCAGGTGGCATCGGAAATTCGCCTTTGTTGCCGTTACTGCCTCGCGGAGGGCGTGCCGCGGCGCTCGTTTTTCGTCGCGCTCGTCGTCGGCACGATCTTGAACCTGATCAATCAGGGCGACGCGCTCTTCGCCGGCCGGCCCCTCGACCTGTTGAAGCTGGCGCTGACCTACGCCGTGCCCTACGCGGTCGCGACCTACGGCGCGGTTTCGTTTCGCTTGCGTGCCGACCGTACTCGCGCCTCAATACCGGGCAGCAAGGAGATGAGGAGGTGAGGCATGGCACGCGACCAGGTGAGCGCTTCGGCTGCCTCGACCGGCGAGCAGATCCTAGGCATCCGCGAGCGCTGGCATACGAAGCGGCACCCCTTTTTCGGCGAATTGGCCAAGGGCAAGCTGCCGCTGAAGGCGCTCGGCAAATACCAGGCGCTGCATTTCCATTTCGTCAAGCGTGCGCTCGCCGCCTTCGGGCTCCTCTACGCGCGCGGCTATGAGTACGAGGACGTGCGCAAGATGATCGCCGAGAACATCGCCGAGGAGGAGGGCCTCAAGGCGATCCCCGAGCCCGGCCACGAGCCGCACGACCACAACGAGCTGATCATGCGCTTCTGCCGCGCCGCCGGGCTCTCGGAAGAGGAAGTGCGCAACATGAAGATGCCGCCCGCCTGGTGGGCGCGCTCGATCTACATGTACCACACGACCGCGACCGAGCCGGTCGGCGTCATCCTGGCGATGCAGTCGACGCAGGAAGGCCAGATGCCGGGCCTGATCAGCGAGGTCATCATGCCGGCGCTCGAAAAGCATTACGGCTATGCGCGGCATTCGCACGAGATCGAGTTCTTCACCGAGC
This sequence comes from Allostellaceae bacterium, assembly GCA_035934195.1. Classification (GTDB taxonomy): domain Bacteria; phylum Pseudomonadota; class Alphaproteobacteria; order ATCC43930; family CGMCC-115725; genus AP-15. The sequence goes on from DASYYD010000156.1 coordinate 1,708, forward strand.
ACGACGCCGCCGACGTGACGCACAGCCGGCGCCAGATCGACCTGTGCGTGCGCTATCTCGACACGCCGCAAGTGCAGGCCCGCGCGCTCGAGGTCGCCGGGGAGATCTGCGAATTGCGCTGGGCCTCGCTGACCGACCTCTACCGCTCCGAGGTGCTCGGCGAGAAAGAAATCCTGCCGCCCGGCGTCAGCCGGTAGGGCTACTTGCCCCTCACCCGCCCGCTTCGCGGGTCCCTCCCTCTCCCCGCTCGCGGGAAGAGGGTCGGGGTGAGGGGCCTGCTAGCCCTCCGCCTCTTCCCCGATCAGCGTCAGGACGAGCGCGCGGCGGTGCGGCTGGGCGCGGTGCTCCAAGAGAAAGATCCCCTGCCAGGTGCCGAGCGCGAGCCGCCCGCTGGTGACCGGGATCGAGAGCTGCACCTGCGTCAACGCCGCCTTCAGATGCGCCGGCATGTCGTCCGGGCCCTCGTCGTTGTGGCGGTAGAGCCGGGTGTCCTCGGGGACGAGCCGGCGCAGAAAATCGTCGAGGTCGCGCCTGACCTCGGGCGAGGCGTTTTCCTGGACGAGGAGCGAGGCGGAAGTATGCGGGATGTAGACCGAGAGAAGCCCGCGCGCGACGCGCTGCGCCTCGACCCAGCGGGCGATTTCGGCGGTCACTTCCCTGATCTCGCGCGGGCCTGTCGCGAATTCGAGCCTGCCCTCGGCGATGCGCATCGCGGTTCTCCTCGGGATAGGGATATGGTCAGGGAATCGACGATGTGGAGCGGTTGTTGACATGCGGTTTTCCTCATTGACCCATCGCATCGGCGGCCGCGGCGCCGGCGCCTGGAATGTGCATATGGAGGCGCGGCGGCGGCGCGAGGCCGGCGAAGACGTGATCCTGTTGACCGTCGGCGACCCCGACCAGGCCCCGCCGCAACTCGTCGTCGAGGCGGCCGTCGCGGCGTTGCGCGGCGGCCGCACCGGCTACGCCGCGATCCTCGGCTTTCCGGCGGTGCGCGCGGCGATCGCGGCGCGCGTCGAGCGACGGAGCGGGCGGCCCTGCGCGGCGGACAATGTGGTCGTCGTCCCCGGCGCCCAGGGCGGGCTGTACTGCGCGCTGCAATGCCTTGCCGGACCCGGCGACGAGGTCATCCTCGGCGAGCCGCTTTATGCCACCTACGAGGCCGTCGTCGGCGCGAGCGGGGCGCGTCTCGTCAGCGTGCCGCTCTCCCCGGAAAACCGCTTTCACCCCGATCTCGACGCCATCGCCGCGGCGATCGGGCCTCGGACGCGCGCGATCTGGATCAACAGCCCGCACAACCCGACGGGTGCGGTGATGACGCGCGAGGAGGTCGAGGGGGTCGCGCAATTGTGCCGGCGGCACGACCTTTGGCTCGTCTCGGACGAAGTCTACGAGGACCTCGCCTTCGCCCGCCCGCACACCAGCGCCTGGTCGCTGCCGGACATGGGCGGCCGCACGATCGTCGTCTCGAGCCTCTCGAAAAGCCACGCGATCCCGGCCTTTCGCTTCGGCTGGATCGTCGGCCCCAGCGAACTCGCGGACCACCTCTTCAACCTCTTATTGTGCATGACCTATGGCAGCCCGGCCTTCATCCAGGACGGCGCGCTCGCCGCCTTGCGCGAGGACCTGCCCGAGGTCGCGGCGCTCCGCGCCGATTACGAGGGGCGCGCGGCCATGCTGTCGGCGCTGCTCGCAGACGCGCCGGGCTGCCGGCTGAGCCCGCCCGAGGGCGGCATGTTCGTGCTTCTCGACGTGCGCGGCGCCGGCCTCGGGGCGAGCGGCTTCGCGCTGCAACTGCTGCAACGTGAAGGGGTCGCGGTGCTGCCCTGCGACGGCTTCGGGCCGAGCGCGGCGGGCCATGTGCGCATCGCGCTCTCCGCGCCCGTGGAGCGGCTCGAAGAGGCCGGCCACCGCATCCTGCGCTTCACCCGTGCGCTGGCGGCGAGGCAAGGCGGCTAGACTAGCCGCCGGTCTCGCGGCGGTGCGCTTCGACGAACTCGGCGAGCGAATTGAAGCGGAAATCCCAATGCACCCCGGCGCGAGGCGGCATCGTCGCGCCCCAGCCTCGGGCGGCCTGCCGGCGGTCGATCCAGGCCGAGGCGAGCCCCTCGCGATTGGCCGGCATGTGGTCGTGAAAGAGGCTCTGCGCGACATGCAGGATCTCGCTCTTGCGATGCCCGCGGGCCGCGAGCGCCGACAGCATATGGCGGAAATTGCGCGGGTCCGGCTTGTAGGAGCCGATCTCTTCGGCGGTGTAGATGGCATCGAAACAGACGCCGAGCCGCGCCGCGCTCGCGGCAAAGCTCGTGCCGTCGACATTCGACAGGATGACGAGCTTGTGGAAGCCCTTGAGATAGGCGAGCGCTGCCGCCGAATCCGGAAAGGCCGGCCAATCGCCGACCGAACCGCCGAAGGTGTCCGCCTCGGCCTCATCGGCCGCGGCGTCCCATTCGGCGGCGAGCCGGCGATATACGCGGGCGAGCAGCGCGGAATAGGCGAGCCGCGGCGTCTCGGCCTCCTGCGCGCTCTCGTGTCGCGCGAAGCTTTCGAGGATCTCGTCGCGCGACCGCTGGAGCGGGCTGCGCGCGGCAAGCGGCGCCAGCGCCGCGGCGATGCCGCTCTCCCAATCGATCAGCGTGCCGTAGCAGTCGAACGAGAGGACCTTGAAGTCGCAGACGCGCAGCGCGGCTCTCCCCGAGGGTCGCTCGCCCGGGATGGAAGATACCTCCACTGGAGGCGTGGAGCCAATTGGATGAGCGGGCTTAAATCCGAGGTCGATGTCGCGGTGATCGGCGCCGGCGCCGCCGCCATCGCCGCCGCGCAGGCCGCGCTCGACAGCCTCGCCGCGACGTGATGAAGCCGCCCGCCCGCTACTCGGCGGCGGGGGCTTCCTCGACCCGCAATTCTCCGAGATAGGCCTCCCGGATCAGCGGGTTCTCCCTGAGGCTCGCGGCGGGGCCGGAAAGCACGATCTGTCCCGTCTGCAAGACATAGGCGCGGTGCGCGATCTGAAGCGCCATGTTGGCGTTCTGCTCGACCATGAAGATCGTGACGCCCTGCCGGTTGATCTCCTGGATGATGTCGAAGACCTGCTCGACGTAAGCCGGCGAGAGGCCCATCGAGGGTTCGTCCATGCACAGAAGCTTCGGCCGCGCCATCAGCGCGCGGCCGATCGCCACCATCTGCTGCTCGCCGCCCGAGAGCGTGCCGGCGAGCTGGGCGAGCCGCTCTTCGACGCGCGGGAAGAGCTGGAAGACGCGCTGCAGGTCCTCGTCGAACTCGTGCCCGTGGTGGCGCGTATAGGCGCCCATTTCGAGGTTCTCGTAGACCGTCATGCGCGGGAAGAGCCGGCGCGCCTCCAAGACCGGGGCGATGCCGCGGCGCACCCGCTCGGCGACGCTGACGCCGTTCAGGGATTGGCCCTCGTAGAGGATCTCGCCGCGGCTCGGGGTGACGATCCCCATGATCGCCTTCATCGTCGTCGATTTGCCCGAGGCGTTGCCGCCGAGGAGACACACGATCTCGCCGGCCTCGATCCGGTAATCGACCGCCTTCAAGACGTGCAGGTCGCCGTAATGCGTGTCGACGGCGCGAAACTCAAGCAACCGCGGCGCTCCTGCCGAGATAGGCGCGGATCACCTCGGGGTCGCGCCGCACTTCCGCCGCGGTGCCTTCGGCGATCTTCTCGCCGTGGTCGAGCACGATGACCTTGTCGGCGAGGTTGGCGACGACGTCGAGCTTGTGCTCGATCAGAAGGATCGTCAGGCCGAGCTGATTGAGGCTCTTGATCTGCTCGACCAGTTCGAGCGTCTCGGCGGGGTTCATGCCGGCCGTCGGCTCGTCGAGCAACAACAGGCGCGGGCGCGCGGCGATGGCGCGGGCGATCTCGGAGCGCCGGCGGTTGGCGTAGGAGAGGCTGCCGGCGAGATGGTCGGCGCGCGGCAGCAGGCGGTTGCCGAAGAGCGCCAGGATCTCGAGCGCGCGCTCGCGCGCCTCTCTTTCCTCGCGCCGGTTCCACGGCAGCCGCGCCAGCGCCCCGACGGCGCCGGTCTTGAGCCGCGCATGCATCCCGACCAGGATGTTTTCGAGCACGCTGAGCCCCGCAAAGAGGCGGAGGTTCTGAAAGGTCCGGGCGATGCCGCGTTCGAGCACGCGGTGCGGCGCCAGCCCGCGGATCTCTTCGCCGGCGAAATTTATGCTGCCGGCTTCGGCCGAGACGAGCCCGGTCATGACGTTGAACAGCGTCGATTTCCCCGAGCCGTTCGGGCCGATGACGGCGACGACGCCGTGCGCCGGCACGGTCAGATCGACCGACCGCAAGGCGACGAGGCCGCCGAACCGCACGGTCAGCCCCTTGATCGCGAGCAGCGTGTCGGTCTGCGATCGATCGACCGTGCCGAGCCCTTGCAAACTCCTGAAACCGCCGCGCTGGATCTGCGCCGCCTGCTCTTCGAGCGACAGCGGGGCGGTGCGGCGGGTCGCCGGGATCAGCCCCTGCCGGCGGTAGAGCATCATCGTGACGAGGATGACCCCGAAGATCAGCTCGATCGAGGAGGCGAGCTGGATCTGCTGCAGCCATCCGACATCGATCAGCCGGCCGAGGGCGTGCAGCCATTCGGACATGTCTTCGAGGATCCAGGATTGCAGGATCTGCAGGATCATGGCGCCGAGGACGACGCCCCAGACGTTGCCGATCCCGCCGAAGACGATCATCACCAGGATCATCACCGAGACCGGAAACATGAACATGTCGGGGGTCGCGGTCTGCAACTTGGCGACGTAGAGGGTGCCGGTGGCGCCGGCGAAGGCGGCGCCGATCGCAAAGGCCAAGAGCTTGAAGCGCACGCGGTCGACACCCATCGCGCCGGCGGCGATCTCGTCCTCGCGGATCGCCATCCAGGCGCGCCCGACGCGCGAATCCTTGAGCCGGTAGCTGGTGAAGATCAAAAGTGCGATCAGCGCCACCGCGACGTAGTAATAAGGCAGCGCCTTGACCCCGAAACTGTAGCCGAATAATTGCGGCGGGACGACGCCGTTGAGGCCCATCGCGCCGTTGGTGATGCTCGGCGTGTTGCGCGCGACGATCGGCACGATCTCACCGAAGCCGAGCGTGACGATCGCCAGGTAATCGCCTTTCAGGCGCAAGGTCGGGGCGCCGAACAGGATGCCGAAAAACGCGGCGATCCCCGCCGAGAGCGGCAGCATCAGCCAGAACGACACCTGGAAATGCACCAGGTCGCCCGTCGGCTGATGCACGCGGGCAACCAGGGTGAGCCACTGGAAGGGCTCCCAAAAGGCGCTCCAATGCGGCTGGATCTGCCACGAGGCGAAGGCGCCGTAGGCGTAGGCGCCGATCGCGAAGAATGCGGCATAGCCGAGGTCGAGCAGCCCGGCGAAGCCGACGACGATGTTGAGCCCCAATGCCAAGGCGGCGAAGGCGAGCGCGTTGGCGGCGGAGTCGATGTCGGCGTCGTTGCCGTGGATGATCGGAAACAAGACAGCCAACAGGGCGACGCAGAGGATGCCGAGGCGGGCGCGCAGGGCCGGCGAGAGGCGCGCGAAGGGGCGGCTTAGCGCGGACGCCTTGGCGCCGAGTTCGACCATCGCTTCCCCTAGGATTTGGTCGGCGTAGCGCGGCCCATCAGGCCGCTGGGGAAGAAGACGAGCACGACGACGAGGATCGAGAAGATGATGACGTCCGTCCAACGGACTGCAATAAACTGGCCACCCAATGATTCGACGAGGCCGATCAGAATGCCGCCCAGCATCGCCCCGGTGACGCTGCCGATGCCGCCGAGCACGGCCGCCGTGAAGGCCCTGAGCCCGGCCTTATAGCCGATCAGAAAGTTCGTGAAGTTGTAGTAGAGCCCGAAGATCAGCGCCGCCGCTCCGGCCAACGCCGAGCCCAGGAAAAACGCGGTCACGATGACCCAGTCGACATCGACGCCCATCATCCGCGCCGCTTCGGAATCCTGCGCGGTGGCGCGCATCGCCTTGCCGAGCCGGGTGCGGCTGACGAAGAGGTGGAGCGCGATCATCAAGGCGAGCGCGATCCCCCAGATCAGGAACTCGCGCATTTCGAGGACGACCCCGCCGACCTGCCAGCGCACCACCGGCAGCGGGTTGGGGAAGTTCTTCGCGTCGGCGCCGACGGTCAAGAGGATGATATTGAAGAGGATGTAGGAGACGCCGATCGTCGTGATCATCGCGGCGGTGCCGCGCACATTGCGCATCGGGCGCAGCGCGATGCGCTCGATCAATACGCCGAGGACGCCCGAGAGAAGCATCGTCACGGCGAAGGCGAAGGTGAGGACACCGATCAGCGCGAAGCCGGTCATCACCCGGCCCTGCCCCTCGATCCCGAACAGTTGCAAGGCCCACATGCCGATGAACGAGGCGACCATGAAGACGTTGAAATGGGCGAAGTTGATCAGCTCCAGAATGCCGTAGACGAGCGTGAACCCGAGCGCCAGCAAGGAGTACATGGCGCCCAGGCTCAGCCCGTTGACGACCTGCTGCAGCAGGACCTGATAGTTCATGTGCGCAACGATGCCGGTGGCCGAGACAGCTTCGCCGGCGTCGGCCGCTCACCCCGACCCTCTCCCCGCGGACGGGGAGAGGGAGAGTAAGGGGCGACCGGCGGCGAGGTCCCTCGCATGGGTTTCAGGCGGTCTGCGGGGCGACCCCAAGATATTTGAACTGGTGGCTCACGTCGTCGACCGGGAATTTCGGGTCGTTGTGCGCCTGGAAGACGCTGACGATGCGGTTCTTGATGTCGCCGTTCTCGTCGAAGCTGACGGTCCCTTGCAGCGTCTTTACACTGCTCGTCTGAATTGCGTCGCGCATGGCATCGCGAGTCACCGGCTTGCCGGAGGCGGCGACGCGCTTCAGGGCGTCGATGATCGTCAGCGCGGCGTCATAAGAGGTGATCGAATAATCCTCGGGCGCCTTCCCGAAGGTTTTCGTGAACCGCTTGACCCAGGCGGCGAGCGCCGGGTTGTTGACGACGTGCGGCGCGGCGATCGTCGCATACCAGCCCTCGACGGCGGGGAAGCCGGCGCCTTTCAGCAGCGAGGAGGAATACATGCCGTCGCCGCCGCCTTTGAGGACCTTGGGCAGGATGTCGTAGGACTGCTTGGCCACCTTGACCCCCGCCTGCGCCACCCCGCCGTAGTAGATCGCCTGCGGGTTCATGGCCTTGATCTTCGTGAGGATCGTCGTGTAGTCGGCCTCCTTCGGATCGAGCTGGTCGTGGCCGAGCACCTTGATCCCGTCCTTTGCCGCCTGGGCGGCAAAGGAGTTGGCGATGCCGACCCCGTAGGCGCCGCTGTCGTCGAGAACGTAGATTGTCTTCACCTTCAGGGTCTGCGCGAAATAATTGGCCATGTTCGGCCCCTGGAAGGCGTCCGTCGTCACCGTGCGGAAATAGATCGCCTTGCCCGCCGGCCGGAATTGTTGGGCGAATTTCGGGTCGGTGATGTCGGGGTTGGTCGAGGAGGGGGTGATCGTCGCGAGATCGCCCTCGGAGAGGATCGGCGCCATCGCCTTGCCCGAGCCGCTCATCTGCGGCCCGATCGCCGCGACGACCGAGGAATCGGAGACCATCTTGCGGGCGTTGGTCGCGGCCTGCGCCGGATCGTATTGCCCGGCCGTCGCGGTGCCGTCGTCGAGCACCAGGGTCCGGATCTTGTAGCCGGCGACGCCTTTGACGTTGGCGTCCTCGAACGCCAAGAGCGCGCCGTTCTTGATCAACAGCGCGTCATCGGCGTCGGCGCCGGTGAACGGCAGGTTGATCCCGATCGTCACATATTTCTCGGCGGCGGCGAAGGAGGACCTCGCAAATCCCGCGCCGGCGGCGGCGGCGAGCGAGGCGGCGGGTAGTTGAATGATCAGCTTGCGGCGTAGCATGTTGCGGTTCTCCCAGCTTTTGGCCCGGCCCTTCTTACCATAAGCAACCGCCGCGCCAAATCCCCTCGCGCGCGGCGATCCCGCCGGCTCGCCCGGCCGTCTTCAACCGGGCGGTTTCATGGCGACGTCGAACATGACGTTCGGCAGGATCTCGCGGATGACGCTGCGCAGCCGCGCCTCGTCGGCGGCGGTGGCGGCGGCGATGACCCGGCGCGAGCCGCGGCGCAGCACGCGGGCGGTGGCGCGGCCGTCGCGGTCGGGCCGGATCGTCGCGAAGGCGTCGGCCGCCTCGACCCGGCGCAGCACGCGGCGCAGCGCCAGCAGCCCCTCGGCGCTCTCGATGTCGTAGACCGGCGTGTCGCCGGCCTCCGGCTCCGGCTCGTCCTCGACCGGCGCATCGATCGCCTCGACCGGACGGTAGCGCGCCAGCGACTGGTAGATCGCGCGTCCCGCCTCGGCATCGATGCGCGATTGCAGTTCCCAGCTTTCCCCGCGCGCCGACAGCTCGGTGATCAGCGCGAACAAATCGTCGCAGTCCTCCTCGTGGCTGCAGGTCAGGAAGGCGAGCCGGCCGTCATGCTCGACGATGCGGTCGTCGTCCTCGGCGAAACCCAATTCGGCGAGCGCGTTGTCGAGCGCCCGGCGCGAGGCGACGAGAAGCGTCGTGACATGCAGCCGGCGCCCGCTCTCCGCCGCATCCTTCTCCGCCATCGCACTCCTCCGAATCGATACGGCTGGTCGGCACTCCCGCTATCTAGGCCATAGCCGCGCCGGCAAGGTAAATAGGCCGCTCAGCCTCGCTGGCTCTCGCCGCGCCGGTTGATGCGCAGGTCGCGGCTGATGCTGACGCTCGACAACAGGCCGAAGCCCAGCATCACCGTCAGCATGGCGGTGCCGCCGTAGGAGATCAGCGGCAGCGGCACCCCGACGACCGGGATCAAGCCCATCACCATCGCCATGTTGATGAACACATAAAGAAAGAAGTTGGTGACGATGCCGAGGCCGAGCAGCCGCCCGAAATGGTTGCGGGACCGCAGCGCGATCGCGAAGCCGTAGATGACGGTCAGGATGTAGAGCGCGAGCAGCGTCAGGCCGCCGACGAAGCCGAATTCCTCGGCGAGCATCGTAAAGATGAAATCGGTCTGCTTCTCCGGCAGAAAGCTCAGATGGCTCTGCGTGCCGAGCAGGAAGCCCTTGCCGAACAGGCCGCCCGAGCCGAGCGCGATCTTCGATTGCAGAATGTGATAGCCGGCGCCGCGCGCGTCGGTGCCCGGGTGCAGGAAGGTATAGATCCGCAGTTTCTGGTAGCCGTGCAGAAAATGCCAGGCCACCGGCAGCGCCAGGGCGGCGCCGAGCGCTGCGGCGATGAAGAGGCGGAGGCGCACGCCGGCGAGGAACAGCAGCGCCGCCCCGGCCATCAGCAGCATCACGGCGGTGCCGAGGTCGGGTTCCTTGAGAACGAGCGCCGCCGGGACGAGGATGATCGGCACCGGGATGAACAGGCGTGCGAGGCCGGGCGCCTCCTCGTCCGGCAGTCCGTGAAAATAGCGGGCGAGAGCGAGAACGAGGGCGAAGCTCATCAGCTCCGAGGGCTGCAGCTGGATCACCCCGAGGTCGATCCAGCGCTGCGCCCCCATGCCGGCAAAGCCGCGCAGATCGACGCCGACGACGAGCAGAAGGGCTGCCGCATAGGCCCAATAGGCGAAGCGGAACCACTGCCGCAGATCGATCATCGCGGCGGCGATCATCGCCAGAAAGGCAATGGCGAAACGCTCGATCTGCCTTATCGCCCAAGGATGCAGATGACCGTCGGCGGCCGAATAGAGCATCGCCACCCCGAACGACGCGG
>DASYYD010000189.1:0-2239 GCA_035934195.1 Allostellaceae bacterium
CCTCGTCCCAGATCTTGATCTTGTGCGTCGGCTCGCGCACCGCCGCGAGGCTGACGATTACGCCGACGGCCGCCACGAACATCGGATAGAAGAGGCCGCCGAGCGCGATGCCCGTGGCATCCTTGATCGCGGTGCCGATGAACGGCACGCCGCCGCCGAACCAGCCGTTGCCGATGTGATAGGGCATCGACATCGAGCTGTAGCGGATGCGGGCCGGGAACAGCTCGACGAGGAAGGCGGCAATGGGCCCGTACACCATCGTCACCAGGATCACGAGGTAGAGGACGAGGATGCCCAGCACGAAGGGGTTGTCCTTGAAGGTCGAGAACCAGGTGAAGACCGGCCAATAGGTGACGATGGCGAGCGCGAAGCCCGTGGTCATGATGCCGCGCCGGCCGATCTGGTCGGAGAGCCAGCCGAAGAACAGGAAGCCCAGCGAGCCGATCGTCAGCGTGATCATGAAGATCCAGTAGACCGTGACGTAATTGAGCTTCAGCACGGTGATCATGTAGATGAGGGCATAGAACTGGCCCGTGTACCACACGACCCCCTCGGGGGCGGTGGCGCCGAACAGCGCGAGCGCCATCAACCCCCAATTGCGGCCGCTGCTGTAGGCTTCCTTGACGGGATTGTGGGACGCTTTGCCCTGCTCCTTGAGCCGCGCATAGAGCGGCGACTCGGCCAGTTTCAGCCGGATATAGCCCGACAACAGGACGAGGATCGCCGACAGCCAGAACGGGATGCGCCAGCCCCAGTCGTTGAACGCCTGGGTGCTCATCGTCTGGCGGCAGATCAGCACGACCAGCAGGGCGAGGACGATGCCCATCGTCGCCGTCGTCTGGATCCAGCTAGTATAGAGGCCGCGCCGGTCCTCGGGCGAGTGTTCGGCGATGTAGGTCGCCGCGCCGCCGTATTCGCCGCCGAGGGCCAACCCTTGCAAGGCCCGCATCAGCAGGATCGTGGCCGGCGCCAGGAGGCCCCAGCTCGCATAGGCGGGCACGCAGCCGACCAGGAACGTTGCCGCCCCCATCAAGCCCAGGGTCAGCATGAAGGTGAATTTGCGGCCGATCAGGTCGCCGAGATGCCCGAAGAACAGCGCCCCGAACGGCCGCAGGATGAAGCCGAACCAGAACACGGCGAGGCTCGCCAAAAGCGCCAGGCTCTCGTTGCCCTTCGGGAAGAAATGCGCGGCGAAGAAGGCCGCGAGCACGCCGTAGATGTAAAAGTCATACCATTCGATCAGTGTGCCGACCGAGGAGGCGGCAATGATGAAGGGCAGGTTTGGGCGTTCGACCGCAGCACCCGGCATGGTGGGGGCGGAGACCGACATCGACTTTTCCTCCCGCATTGTCGAGCGCGCAGGTATTGCCGCTCGGTTGCGACAATTTAGCGCATAATCGGCGAAAGCAGAAAAGCCTGCGAAGCCCGGCGCGGCGCGGCGCTCAGCCCGCTCGCCGGTTCGCGAATCGCCGCGGCGGCGACGGCGTCAGCGGCGCAGGACGGCGGTCAGGCGCTCCGGGATCGGCTCGTCGAGAATGTGGTCGTAGAGCGCGTGCAACAGTTCTTCGCCGTGCGTCCTGCCGTCGAGGAAGGCGCGGACCTGCTTTGCGAGGCTCGAATGCGGCGACCGCGGATCGCGGGCGGTATTCCAGGCTCGGGCGTAGAGGGCAGGTTTCATTGCCTCGCACTCGATGTCGGTTTCCGAACCCGGTTGTCGGATTTTCTGCACACCGGTGTCTCGGCGATGTCGAAAGGCGAACAGTTTGTAACAGGCTTTTGATCCCCAGCGTCCGCGCAGAGGTGCCATGCGTCCGGCGCATGTGACCTCGCAATCGGCAATTCGAGGCGCAGCGCCGGCTGCCGGGGGTTTTTCCCCCACGCGGAGGGCGAAGAAGGCGTCGACCGTTGATGCGTTAGGTTTACGAACTGTTACGCGGCGGGCTCCGGCAGCGCCGGCAACGGGCGGTAGGAAAGCGCCTCGGCGATGTGCGCGCGGCTGACCGCGGCCGCGCCTTCGAGGTCGGCGAGGGTGCGCGCGACGCGCAAGACCCGGTGGTAGCCGCGCGCCGACAGCCGCAGCCGTTCGGCCGCCCGCACGAGAAGCGCCCGGCCGGCGGCGTCCGGGGTCGCGATCTCGTCGAGCAGCGCCCCGTCGGCCTGAGCGTTGGTGCGGATGCCGGCCGCCGCCGGCAGCCGCGAATAGCGCGCGCTCTGGCGGGCGCGGGCGGCGGCGACGCGG
>DASYYD010000194.1:0-4976 GCA_035934195.1 Allostellaceae bacterium
GTTGACGAATATGGTATTGAGGCCGGTGACGCGGGCCCAGCCGGCGACGCTCGGCACAATCGCCTGGTATTGCCCGAGCGGCATGGCGGCCTCGACTCGACCCTCAAAGAGGGTGCCGATGATGCTTTCATGGACGAAGTCGTCGCCGGGCTTGAGAAGGCCCTTGGCGGCGAGCTGCGCCATGCGGGCGGAGGTGCCGGTGCCGCAGGGCGAGCGGTCGATCGCGCGGTCGCCGTAAAAGACGGCGTTGCGCGCGTGCGCCTTCCGGTCCCGCGGCGCCCCCGTCCACAGGACATGGCTGACGCCGCGGATCGTCGGGTCGAAGGGGTGCACGACCTCGATGACCTCGTTGAGGCGCTTGCGCAATACCGGGCTCGCGCGCAACAGCCAATCGAGCGACACCGCCTCGATCCCTTCGAAGCCGCGCTGCGGTGCGACGATCGCGTAGAAGTTCCCGCCGTAGGCGATATCGACGACGAGTTCGCCCAAATCGGGGAGATCGACGGCCACGCCCTCGCGCGCGAGATAGGAAGGCACGTTGCGGATGCGGACGCTGTCGACATAGGGGCCGTCGCAGCAATATTCGGCGCCGACCGGACCGGCCGGCGTGTCGATGCGCAGCTCTCCGGCCGCGCGCGGGCTGGCGAGACCGTGTTCGAGCGCCATCGTCACGGCGCCGATCGTGCCGTGGCCGCACATCGGCAGGCAGCCGGTCACCTCGATGAAGAGAATGCCGATGTCGCAGTCCTCGCGCGTCGGCGGGTAGAGGATGCCGCCCGACATCAGATCGTGGCCGCGCGGCTCGAACATCAGGGCGCGGCGCACCCAGTCGAAGCGGGCGGCGAAGTCCTGCCGGCATTCGCTCATCGAAGCGCCGCGCAGCAAGGGTGCGCCGCCGATCACGAGCCGCACCGGGTTGCCGCAGGTGTGCCCGTCGATGCACGAGAAGGTGTGGTTGCCGAGGGCCGCGCTGCCAGGCCCATTCCCGGCGCTCTGAACCACGCTCAAGCCGGCGCGCAGCGCACCGCGCGACGGCTCGCGATCCACGGGCCGTAGGTCTCGCGCAAGGCCGCCATCGCCGGCTGCCGGCCGTGCACCGCGAGGGCGGGCTGGTCGCGCCAGGCTTCGACGAGGAAAACGCGGCCGGCATCTTCGTGCGGCAGCAGCACGTCGAACTGCTCGCACCCATCCTCGGCGCGCGAGCGCTGTGCATGCCCCTTCAACAGAGCGATGAATTCGTCGCGATGCTGCGGCCTCACCTCGAATTCGACGACGATCATGACGCGGCTCATCGGCGTTCCCTCCCGTCCCGGTTCGGGGCATCATCGGTCTTGCCGCACGTCAAAGGCAAGCGGCCGCATCGCCTGGAGGCTCCGACATGCCCGATCCGAAAAAGGCCCTCGAAACGATCCTCCCCGTCGCCGGACTGCCGCGCGGGCGGGCGAGCGAGGTCGAATTCGCCGGCGGGGCCGACCCGGTGCTGCCGACGCCCTTTCGCATCGGCACCGCCGCCGCCGCAGCGCTCGGCGCGGTTGGGCTGGCCGCCGCCGATTTGTGGGAGTTGCGCAGCGGCCGGGGCCAGGGGATCGGCGTCGATCTGCGGCGCGCGACGGCCTCTCTCAGAAGCGGGCACTACATGCTGATGAACGGCGCCAAGGTGCCGACCGAGCGCAACACGATCATGGGCGTCTACCCGGCGAAGAACGGCCGCTGGAGCTATCTGCACTGCAATTTCCCGAACCATCGGACGGCGGCGCTGAAAGTGCTGGGCGTGCCGGAAGACCGCGAGGTGGTGCGCAAGACCGTCGCCAATTGGGACGCGTTCGAGCTCGAAGAGGCGATCATCGCCGCCAAGGGCGCCGGCGGCATGGCGCGCAGCATGGCGGAATGGCAGGACCACCCGCAGGCCGCGGCGATCGCCTCGCTGCCGCTCTTCGAGATCATCAAGATCGCCGACGGACCGCCGCTGCCGCTGCCGCCGGGCAACCGGCCGCTTTCCGGCATTCGCGTGCTCGACCTGACGCGCGTGCTCGCCGGCCCGACCTGCGCCCGCACGCTCGCCGAGCACGGCGCCGACGTGCTGAAGATCACGGCGTCGCACCTGCCGAACATCGGCTACCAGGAATACGACACCGGGCACGGCAAATTGTCGGCCTATCTCGATTTGCGGCGTGAACAGGATCTCGCGACGCTCAAAGGGCTGGCGCGCGAGGCCGATGTGTTCTCGCAAGGGTACCGGCCGGGGACGCTCGCCGAGCGCGGGTTGTCGCCGGAAGCGCTCGCGGCACAGAGGCCGGGGCTCGTCTATGTTTCGCTCTCGGCCTTCGGCCACAAGGGGCCGTGGGCCGGGCGGCGCGGCTTCGACACCGTGGTGCAGACGGTGAGCGGCATCACCACGCGGCAGGCCGAGCTCTTCCCCGGCGCCGAGCCGGGGCAGCCGCAATTCTATCCCGTGTCGGCGATCGATTACCTCACCGGCTACCTGATGGCGTTCGGCGCGATGGTGGCGCTCAAACGCCGGGCGCGCGAGGGCGGCAGCTGGCTCGTGCGCATCTCGTTGGCGCAGACCGGACGCTGGCTCGTCGGCATGGGCGAGGTGCCGCAGGCCCAACTCGCGGATGTCCCGAAGGAATTTTCGGAGCAAGAGATCGCGCGCTGGTCGATCGAGAGCGAGACGCCGGTCGGTCGGCTCAAGCATCTCGGGCCGGTCCTCGAGCTTGCCGAAACGAAGCCCTATTGGGCCCGCCCGACCGTGCCGCTCGGCCACCACCCGCCGGTCTGGCCGGCGCGCGCCGCTTAGGGCGGCGCCGCAGTCTTTCTTTCGCAGAGGATGCGCAGAAAGGTCGCGGCAATCCGCAGGCCCGCCTTCAGCGAGCCCGTTACCGTGCCGGCGACCTTCGAGCGGCCGGCGAGGCGGCGGCCGGCCGGCAGCGGCAGCTCGAGAACGCGCAAGCCCGCGCGCGCCGCGCGCATCTGCATTTCGAGGTTCCAGCCGTAGGTCGTCTCGCGCATGCCAAGACGGCGCAAGCTCTCGGCGCCGATCGCGCGGAAGGCACACATGTCGGTGTAGAAGACGCCCCAGAGGCGGCCGATCAGAAACCCGGCGAGCCGCCCCGCGAGCTTCTGGTGCACGCCCAAGTCGCTGTCGCCAGTGCGCGCGGCAATGACGAAATCGGCCCTGCCCTCGAAAAGCGGCGCGAGCAGCGCCGGGATCGCCTCCGGCCGGTCGCCGCCGTCGCCATCGAGAAATAGCAGGATCTCGGCACCCCTCGCTGTGGCCGCGCGGGCGCCCTCGGCGCAGGCGCGGCCATAGCCGCGGCCGGTCTCGACAACAGTCGCGCCCGCCGCGCGCGCCATCTCGACCGTGCGGTCGCTGCTGCCGCCGTCGACGGCGACGACCGCGTCCACGAGATCGCGCGGTATGGCGCGGATGACCGGGCCGACCGCGGCCTCTTCGTCGAGGACCGGAATGATCGCGGCGACGCGCGGGCGCGGCTCGCTCATCCGCTCAGAGGCTCCAGCGCACCCCGCAATTGGCGCAAGCGGCCGGCGGGTTTTCGCTCAAGAGCGCGCGACGGAAGTCCTGATAGCGCGGGCCGTTCCAGATCTCGCGCAAACTCCGCTGCGTCGCGTCGCCGAGGGTGAAGCTGTCGTAGCCGCGCAGCGAAAAGGGCGCGATGCAGCAGGGGATGGCGCGGCCCGTCGCGGTGAAATACATCAGGCTCCACGGGCGGCGGCATAAGGACCAAGGCCGCTCGCCCGGGGCGCGTTCGAGGCTGGTGCCGGGCTCGCTCGCGCCAGAGGCATTGAAACGGACGCCGAGTGACCGGGCAAGCGAAGCCGCCTCGGCGATATGCCGGGCTTCATCGCGCGCGAGCTTCTCGAAGAGCGCCGAACCGGCGCGCGCGAGGCCGCGATCCTCGTCCATGAAGACGAGGCGCTGCAGGTGGATCTCACCGACGCCGAGCGCGGCGGCGAGGCGGACGAATTCGGGCAATTCCTCGATCGTCTCCTTGAGCCCCGTCAGCCACAGCGAGACGAGCGGGCGCGCCATCCCTTGTTCGCGCTGCATCCGCGTGAAGGCGCGCACATTCTTCAGGATGCGCTCGAACATGTCCTTGCCGCGCACCAGGCGAAAGCTCTCCGGCGTCGCCGCGTCGAGCGAGACGCGCAATTCGTCGAGCCCGGCATCGGCGAGTTCGGCGCCCTTCTTCAGGGTGAGGAGCGTGCCGTTGGTGTTGAACAGGACATAACTGCCCCGCGCCTTCAGATGGCGGACCATGCGCGGCAGCGCCTTCACCATCATCGGCTCGCCGACGCCGTGCAGAACGACGCGGGCGATCTGCGGAAACTGGTCGACGATGCGGGCGAAGAGGCCCCAACTCATATCGGCCGGCGGTTCGAGATCCTCGAAGGTGCGCGGGCAGGTCGTGCACAAGAGGTTGCAGCGGTTGGTGACTTCGAGATAGAGGCAGACCGGCTCCGCCTCGGCGAGCGCGCCGCGCGCCTCGGCGACCGCCTCGAAATAGCGGCGCGGATCGAAGCCGGACCTATCCGTCGCAGCCGTCAACGTCATGCGGCCCTCCGCCGCCGGGCAAGGCTCCATGCCGCGAGCAGGATGAAGCCGCCGTAGATCGTGTCGGCGACCCAGCCCGGGACGATCCCGGTCACCGGGTGCCAATCGAGCAGCGGCGCCGCGAGCGTCGGCCACAGCGCCGGCCACCACAGGAGCCCCGGCGGCGCGACCGCGAGCAATGCCACCAGCGGGACGAAATACCACGGATAATGCGGCGAGACGATGAAGAGCGCGGCGGCGAAGAGAATGGCGGCCCAGGCGAGGCTTGCCTCGGCGCCGGGCGGGCGGCGCAAGGCGGCGATCGAAAGGCCCGCCATGACGAGCGCCACGAGGCCGAGATAGGCGAGGGTCGGCAGCGGCAGGAGCGTGCGGACCATGTCGAGAAGCCAGATGCCGCTCC
>DASYYD010000371.1:0-15648 GCA_035934195.1 Allostellaceae bacterium
CGGCGACGCAGCGCTGGGCGCTCGCCCGCGGCGTCGCGTATCTGAACGACATCCAGGGTTTTTCCGACCCCTCTTTCTATCCCGAGCTGGCGGCCGCGCAGGCCCGGCTCATCGTCATGCACGCGGCGCAAGGGCGCGGCCGCGCGCAGCTTCTCGACATCGGCGGCGACGCAATCTGGCCGCGGATCGAAGCTTTCTTCGACGGCCGGGTGGCGGCGCTGACCAAGGCGGGCGTTGCGCGCGAGCGGCTGATCCTCGACCCCGGCATGGGGTTCTTCCTCAGCCGCCGCGCCGACGCCTCGCTGGCCGTGCTTGGCGGCATCGACCGGCTGAAGCGGCGCCACGGCCTGCCCGTGCTCGTCTCGGTCTCGCGCAAATCCTTTCTGCGCGCGCTGACCGGCCGCGAGAGCGCCGCCGAGCTCGGCGCGGCGAGCCTTGCCGCCGAGCTTTACGCCGCCGCTCGCGGCGTCGATTGCATCCGCACGCACGACCCGGGCGCGCTGTCCGACGGGCTCAAAGTGATGGCCGCGCTCACGCGCCAACTCCGTTGAACGAGGCCGGCCGCTTTTCGAGGAAGGCGCGCACTCCTTCGGCGAAATCCTCGGTCGCGGCGCAGGCGGCGAAGCTTTCCGCCTCGCGCTGCATCTGCTCGGCGAGGCCGTCACCGATCGAGGCCTGAATGAGCGCCTTGGTGCGCGCATAGGCGGCGGTCGGCCCGGCGGCGAGCCGCCGGGCGAGCGCCAGCGCCTCGGCGGCGAGCTTTTCCGGCGGCACCAGGCGGTTGACGATGCCGAGTTCCGCGGCGCGGCGTGCGTCGAAACGCTCGCCGAGCAGCATCAGCTCGGCGGCGCGCTTCAGTCCGACGATGCGCGGCAGGCTCCAGCTCGCCGCGCCGTCGGGGCTGGTGCCGAGATGGATGTAGCCGAAGGCGAAGACCGCATCCTCGGCGGCGAGCGCGAGATCGGCGGCGAGGACGAGGCTGAGGCCCACCCCGGCGGCGGCGCCCTGCACCGCGGCGACGACCGGCTTCGGCATGCCGCGCAACGCGGCAAGGCTCGGATGCAAGAGATCGACGAGCCCGAGGAAGGTCCGCCGCCGCTCCTCGGGCGGGAGGTCGATCACCGTGCCGAACATGCGGATGTCGCCGCCCGCCATGAAATGGCTGCCGGCGCCGCGCAGCAGGACGGCGCGCGCCTGTTTGTCGGCCGCCGCCTCGGCGGTCGCGGCGGCCAGCTCCTCGATCATCTCGCGGTTGGCCGCGTTGAGGATCTCCGGCCGGTCGAGGCAGATCTCGAAGACGCCCTCCTTTCGCCCGACTTTGAGTGTCCGCATCGCCTTCTCCATTCCCGCTCGCCTCGCCCGCTTCTATCATGCTTCCCGCGCGCAGCCTCAGAGGAAGCCGAGATGGCCCACACGATCGTGCGCGGCGGCCTTCTGCTCGACATCGGGGCGGGGACCGCCGAACCGCAGGACATCCTGATCGAGGACGACACGATTCGCGAGGTCGGCCCGCCGGGCCTGCCGGCGCCCGAGGGCGCCCGCTCGATCGACGCCGGCCGCCGGCTCCTCCATCCCGGCCTCGTCAACGCGCACACGCATTCGCATGGCAACCTCGCCAAGGGCATGGGCGACCGCTGGACGCTCGAATTGCTGCTGACGGCGGCGCCGTGGACTTACGGCAACCATTCGGCGGAGGACAAATACCTGTCGGCACAGATCGGCGCGGCCGAGATGGTCCTCAAAGGCTGCACCGCCTGCTACGATCTCTTCTTCGAGTGGCCGCTGCCGAGCGCGGAGGGCTTCGGCCTCGCCGCCGCCGCCTACCGCGATGTCGGGATGCGCGCGGTTATCGCGCCGATGGTCGCCGACCGCAGCTTTTACGAAGCCATTCCGGGGCTTTACGATGCTCTCCCCGAGAGCCTCAAGGAAGCTGTCGGCCGGCTGCGGCTGGCGCCAGGGAAAGAGACCCTCGCCGCGATCCGCGCCGCGCTCTCGGCCTCGCAAGGACCGAGCGAGGACATCCGCTTCGCGATCGCGCCGACGATCCCGCACCATTGCTCGGACGAATTCATCCTCGGCTGCGCGGCGCTGGCGCGCGAATTCGGCCTCGGCATCCACAGCCATGTCGGCGAATCGAAAGTGCAGGCGGTGACCGGCATTCGTCTCTACGGCCGCACCCAGCTCGCCCATCTCGACAGGCTCGGCGTCATCGGCCCCGATTTCACCGTCGCGCACGGCGTCTGGCTCGACGCGGACGACATGGCCCGGCTCGGCGATCACGGCGCCTCGGTGGCGCACAATCCCGGCAGCAACATGCGGCTCGGCAGCGGCCTGGCCGACGCGCGCGCGATGCTCGAGCGGCGGGTCAATCTGGCTATCGGCACCGACGGCGCGGCGTGCTCCGACAACCAGAACATGTACGAGTCGATGCGGCTCGCTTCCTTCGTCTCGAAGGTGCAGGGCCCGGACTGGCGACGCTGGCTCTCGACGCGCGAGGCGGCGCTGGCGGCGACCGAAGGCAGCGCCCGCGCCCTCGGCTTCGGCGAGAAGCTCGGCCGCATCGCGCCGGGCTACAAGGCCGACATCGTGATGCTCGACCTCGACCACCCGAACTGGCTGCCGCGCAACGATCCGGTCAACCAGCTCGTCCATACCGAGGACGGCAGCGCCGTCGACAAGGTGATGATCGGCGGCCGGCTCGTCGTCGAGGGGCGGCGCCTTCTCACCGTCGACCTCGCCCGTCTCGCCGCGCGCGCCGAAGCCGCGCGCGACCGCCTCGCCGCCGCCAATCTCGACAACCGCCGGCTCTACGAGGCGCTGGAGCCGGTCGTCGGCAGCCATTGCCCGGGCCTCGCCCGCGCCCCCTATCATGTCCACCGCTACGGCGCCCGGCTCGAATAGCCATGACGAGGCTGTCGATCGATCCGCACCTACTCGACCGTGCTTTCGAAATCAGCGGCGAGCGAACAAGAAAGGCGGCCGTCACCAAGGCGCTTCAGGAGGTCATCGCGCGGCGCAGGCAGAAGCGCCTGATCGAGCTGATGGGCCAGCTCGAATGGGATCAAGAGTCCGACTATAAAGCCGAGCGCTCGCGGCGCGCGTCTCCCGCTCGCTCGCCGCAAGGTTGATTATCGATTCCGTTGCTTCAGATTAATGTAATGCCCGCGCCGAAGAGACAGTAAGATGAGCGCGCGCGGATAAGCCACGGCAAACGGGCGCGAAGTTACCTTATGGAGGAAGCAGCCATGGCGACGACAGCGGCTCCCGACACGTTCACCGACGCGCAGCACAGCGCCGAACTCCGCAAGGCGGTCATCGCCGCCACCGTCGGCACCACCATCGAATGGTACGATTTCTTCATCTACGGGACGGCCGCGGGGCTCGTCTTCGGCAAGCTCTATTTTCCCAACGAGAGCCCGCTCGCCGGCACGCTGGCGGCGTTCGGGACCTATTTCATCGGCTTTGTCGGGCGGCCGATCGGCGCCGCCATCTTCGGCCACTACGGCGACCGGATCGGCCGCAAGGCGACCCTGATCGCGACACTGATGGCGATGGGCATCGCCACCTTCCTGATCGCCTTCGTGCCGACTTACGCCTCGATCGGCATCTGGGGCGCCGTCCTGCTGACGATATTGCGCGTCATCCAGGGCATCGGCGTCGGCGGCGAGTGGGGCGGCTCGGTCCTCATCTCGATGGAATGGGCGCGCACCCATAAGAGCCGCGGGCTCGTCGCCTCCTGGCCGCAATTCGGCGTGCCCTCGGGGCTGTTCCTCTCGAACCTCGCGGTCCTCGCCTTCAGCCGGTGGTCGGGCGACCAGTTCCTCGTGTGGGGCTGGCGCATCCCGTTCGCGCTCAGCATCGTCCTCGTCGGCGTTGGCCTTTGGGTGCGGCTCGGCATTCTCGAGACGCCGGTCTTCCGCAAGCTCGTAAGCGAGCGCAAGATCGAGAGCGCGCCGATCGTCGAGGTGATCAAGAAGCAGCCGAAGGAAATCATCCTTTCGGCGCTGATCCGGCTCTCCGAGCAGGCCCCCTTCTACGTTTTCACTGCTTTCGTCTTTTCCTACGGGGTCGGCACCCTGAAGATGTCGAAGGACCTGATCCTCTCGGCCGTGCTGGTTGCCTCGCTCGTCTCCTTCTTCAGCATCCCGATCTCCGGCCACATCTCCGATCTGATCGGCCGGCGGCGGATGTACCTGATCGGCGCCGCGACGATGGGCGTCTTCGGCTTCGTCTATTTCGGTCTGCTCGACACGGCCGTGCCCGCGTTGGCGTTCATCGCGATCGTCTTGTCGCTGATCCCGCACGACATGCAGTACGGCCCGCAGGCGGCCCTGATCGCCGAGGCGTTCACGCCGCGGCTGCGCTACAGCGGCTGTTCGCTCGGCTATCAGCTCGCCTCGATCATCGCCGGCGGCCCGGCGCCGATCATCGCGACGGCGCTGTTCGCGTACTATGGCTCGGGCTATGCGGTCGCCGTCTACATCGCCATATTGGCGCTGATCACCCTCGCTTGCACCGCCTTCATGCCCGACCACACGGGCAAGGACATCTCGACCGAATACGACGAAGGCGCCTGAGCGGCTGCCGCTCACCCTCCCGCTTCGCGGGTCCCTCCCTCTGCCCGCTCGCGGGGAGAGGGTCGGGGTGAGGGGCGCGGCCCCTACGTCGCGACCATGCGGCGCAGTTCCTCGACGACCTCGGGATTGGCCAGCGTCGAGACGTCGCCGGCATCCCGGCCGCCCGAGATCGCCGCCAAGACCCGGCGCATGATCTTGCCGGAGCGGGTCTTCGGCATGTCGGGCACGATCCACACATGCGCCGGCCGGGCGATCGGGCTGATTTCCGTCATCACCGCGTCGGCGATCCGCTTGTGCAGTTCCGGGCTCGCGTGGAAGCCGGGTTTGAGGGCGACGTAGAGATCCGGCACTCGGCCCTTGATCGCGTCGGCGACCGGCACGACCGCCGCCTCGGCGACCTCGTTGACCGTCAGCGCGGCGGACTCGATCTCCTTGGTGCCGAGGCGGTGGCCCGCGACGTTGATCACGTCGTCGATGCGCCCGAGGATCCGGTAATAGCCGTCCGCCGACTGCACCGCCCCGTCGCCCGCGAAATACGGCCAGTCGCGCCAGTCCTTGCTGTCCTTGTTCTTGCAGTAGCGCTCGTAATACTGCGCGACAAAGCGGGCGGGGTCGCCCCAGATCGTCTGAAAGATCCCGGGCCAGGGGTTCTTGATGCAGATGTTGCCGGCCCGCCCGGCGCCTTTCGGGATCTCGTTGCCGTCGTCGTCGTAGATGACCGGGTGGATGCCGGGAAGCGCCGGGCCGGCGCTGCCGGGCTTCATCGGCCCCAATGCCGGGACCGTGCTGCACAGAAACCCGCCGTTCTCGGTCTGCCACCAGGTATCGACGATGACCGCCTCGCCCTTGCCGACCGTATGATAGTACCAGCGCCAGACCTCGGGCTCGATCGGCTCGCCGACCGTCGTCATGTGCTTGAAGTGGTAGTCGTAGTTGTTCGGCTCGTCGGGGCCGGCGCGGCGCAAGGCGCGGATCGCGGTCGGCGAGGTATGAAAGATGTTGACGCCCAATTCCTCGGCGATCCGCCACGGCCGCCCGGCGTCGGGATAGGTCGGCACCCCCTCGTAGATGACCGAGGAGGCGGCGAGCGCCAAGGGGCCGTAGACGATGTAGGAGTGGCCGGTAATCCAGCCGATGTCGGCCATGCACCAGTAGACATCTTCGGGATGGATGTCCTGGATGTAGCGCGAGGTGCCGGCGACATAGGCGAGATAGCCGCCGATGCCGTGCTGGCAGCCCTTCGGCCGCCCGGTCGTGCCGCTCGTGTACATCAGGAACAGCGGCGCCTCGGCCGGCATCCGCTCCGGCTCGATGCGGCGGCCGCGATACTCTCCGAGGAGCTCGTTGACGATGAAGTCGCGACCGTGCACGAGTTCGCTCGGGCTCGAATTCCGGCCGGGATGGCGCTGCCAGATCAGCACCTTTTCGACCTTCTGGCCCTGTTTCGCGGCGTCGGCGACGGCGGTGTCGGCCTTTTCCTTGTGATCCTGCAGAGTGCCGCTCCTGTAATACGCGTCCATCGTAATGAGAACGCGGCTGCCGGAATCGACGATGCGGTCGGCGCAGGCCTTGCCGCTGAAGCCGCTGAACACCTGGCTGTGAATGACGCCGAGCCGGGCGCAGGCGAGCATCGCGATCGCCGTTTCCGCCACCATCGGCATGTGCAGCGTCACCCGGTCGCCCGCCTTCAAGCCGCAGACATCGCGCAAGAGGGCGGCGAACTCGTTCACGCGCACATACAGCTCCTGATACGTCAGGTGCTGGATCGGCTCGTTTTCGGGTTCCGGCACGAAATGGATCGCGGTCTTGTTCTTGTGCGCGCCCAGATGCCGATCGACGCAATTGTAGCTGGCGTTGATGCGGCCGCCGACATACCAGCGCCAGAAGGGCGCGTTGCTGGTGTCGAGCGTCGTATCCCAGCGCCGGTACCAGTCGAGCATGCCGGCGTATTCGTTGAAGCATTCGGGGAATTTGTCGAGGCTGAACCGCTCGTACACCTTCGGGTCGGTCAGATTGGCCTGGGCGACGAAGCTCTTCGGCGGCTCGAAGAATTTTTCTTCCTGCCAATGGACGGCGATGGCGGCCTCGGAAATGCCCTCCGAAGCGTCGTTCCGGCTCTTCATTCGTTCACTCCCAATGCAAATTCGGTTGCTGCGTCAGCCTGAAATCGAAAAGCTGCCGCATGTTACGCCGAAGCGCCGGCCCTTTGAAGCGGCTGGAGGCCGTCACGCCCGGATGCCGGCGAGGCCGCACAGGACCGCCCATTCGCGCTCGCCGATCGGGCACACCGAAAGCCGCGACTGGCGCAACAGCGACAGCCCGGCGAGCTCGGGGTGGCTGCGCATCTGCGCCAGCCCGACCGGCTCTGCCGCGGGCGAGACCGGCTTCACATCGACCATGCCGCTCTTGCCCTTGGGGTCGCTCGGATCGGGGTAGAAGGGCTTCACGATCTCGACGACGCCGACGATCTCCTTGCCCTCGTTCGAATGGTAGAAGAAGGCGCGCTCGCCCGCCTTCATCGCCCGCAGATTTTGCAGCGCCTGCGGGTTGTGGACGCCGTCCCAATTGGTGCGCCCATCCTTGACGAGCTGGTCCCAGGAGTATTTCGACGGTTCGGATTTCAAAAGCCAGTAGGCCATTTCCTCGTCTCCCTCATGCCGGCTGCAGCGGATAGGCGGCCTCTTCCTCATAGACCGATCCCGCCTTTGTCCGGAGGCTCGCGATCAGGCTGAACCCCTCGACGGCGAGCGGCTCGGCGCGAAACAATGCATGCGCGGCGAGAAACTCCTTGAGCCGCTCGCGCGGCGCGTTGTTGAGCCGCGCCAAGGTCACGTGCGGCGCGAATTTGCGCGGCTCGGGCGGCAGCCCGGCGCGCATGAGCGCCTGCTCGACCTTGTCGCGCAAGGCCTCGAGATCGGGATGCCGCTCGACGCCGACCCAGAGCTGGCGCGGTTTGTCGCCGCCGAAGATGCCGATGCCGGCGAGGCGCAGGCTGAAGCGGCGCGCCCGCAAGCGCGCGAGCGCCGCGTCGATTTCGGCCGCCATGTCCTCGCCGGTCTCGCCGATGAACCGCACCGTCAGGTGGAAATTGCCGGGATCGACCCAGCGCGCCCCCGGCAGCCCGCCGCACAGAAGCGACAGCCGCAGCTTCAATTCCGGAGGGAACGCGATGCCGACGAAGAGGCGCAGCATGGGAGCGCTACCTCACAAGCTGCTAGCGTCGTCCCGGCGAAGGCCGGGACCCACCCGTCCACCGGCTCGCATTTTCAGGAACGGCACGATATCGCGCCTCCGTATTCCGCTCGTGCGGCGGATTGGTGGACCCCGGCCTGCGCCGGGGTGACGACATATGCATGGCTCGGGATATCTGCACGCCACCCTACACGAACAAGGTCAAGACGCCGGTGTGGCCGTAGAGCCGGTCGCGCGAGATCTCGCCGTTGGCGAAAAAGCCGATCAGCGGAAACTCGCCGAGGCTGTCGCGGATGAGCGCCGTCTCGACCCCGCTCTCGCCGAAGAGCGCGGCGCCGCGCGCGACGCAGCTGACATAGATGCCGGCCTTGGGCGGGCCTTGGAGGCGCTTTGCGAGCTGGCCCGTCATGCGTTCGAGGTCGCGCCGCGCGGTCTCGGGGTCGCGCCGGCAGAACAGGATGCGCTCGCCCGGCGCGACAGTTTCGCCGATGACGAGCCAACCGCGCCCGGGGTCGACCGCCATCAGGTTGCGCACGAGATAGTCGCCCGTGTCCGACCCGGCGACCGGCAGGCCCGCGAAAATGACGCCGCCGGCATGCCGCAGGTCGCGCGCGAAATCGGGGCCGATGTCCTCGAGAAAGACGGACAGCGCCGGGCGGCCGTCGATCGCCATGATGATGTTGTCGCGCGCCTCGTCGATGCGCCGCGTGGGGCCGATCGGGAGGCAGCCCTGGCTCAGCCCGGTCGCGACCGGGATCTCCGCCGACAGCATGACCCCGGCGAGGCCCGCCTCGCCGAAGCCCGCCTGGCCGGCGTCGCGGGCGAGCAGCGGGCTCGCGAAGCGATGGGAGAGGAGCCCACCGACCAGAAAGGCGCCGCTCGCCGCCATCAGATCGACGGCCGCTCGCGGCAATTCGGGGCAGCGCGGGTCGCCGTGCACGAGCACGAGGGCAGGCTGCGACGCCTCGATCCAGCCGGCGTGCCCGCGCGGGATGTCGGAGCCGGGATCGCTGGTCGCGGCGAAGACGCGGAAGGCTTCGCGCGGCAATGCCGCCGTCATCACGACAACGGCGGGCTCGTCGTAGATCTCGCCTTCGCCGCTCAAGACGCCGAGCCCGACGCCGCCGACCCAGGCCTCGATCCCGGTATGGCGGGCGAGCGCCGCCACGAGTTCGGGAAAGACGGCCGCGGCCGGCCCGCTCGCGTAAACGATGCCGAGGCTCGCGCCCGGGTTGTCGGCGAGCGCGGCGAGCACGCGCCGGCCGAGTTCCTTCGGCTCGCCGCTGGCCGCGGCGGCGGCAAATTCCGTCGTCATTCCTTTTCTCCGACGAGGCGCGCGACATAAGGGGCGATGCGATCGGCGACGCCGGCGACGCCGTGCGTGTTCGGATGCAGGCCGTCGGCCCGCGTCAGATCTTTCCGCATCGCCACGCCGTCGAGAAAGGTTTCGAGCCCCGACCTCCGGTTTACAAGGTTTTAGTTTGCCATGGATCATACCGTTGACGGTATCGCCAACATATCCTCGTCAACTTCTGAGTGGAATGGGATCTGCGGCCTTCGGGTAGGTGAGGAAGACGCCAAGCTCGTAAAGAAAAAACTCTCGCGCCGACAGCGCGCTCCCGTTCAGCAACCGCCCAAAGCACGAATCCGCTCGATCAATGTGTCGGGGCCGCGGTTTGAGAGATAGACAACAGACCTGCCGTCGCAGCGCCGGCCGCTTGGGAGAACAAACGTGTATTCGGCGAACACCGAATGCTCGGCGTATTTCCGCACAGCTAATAGCCGAAGCGGCTCGCGCAAGGTGCCATAGAATTTTGAAATTTGTGAGGCAGAGAATGGACCTACGGCGCGCTTCTCGGGGACTACCAGCGCGGAGGCTGCCGACCCGTCTGATTTCGCAAGTGCTGAATAGAATGCGCGCACCACCTCGAGGTTGTTCCCCTCCACAGGAACCGGGGCTGGCTTATTCCGGGCCTGCCGTGGGGGAGATACATCGTCGTTTAGGATCAGGAGGTGCCGTTGATTATCGACCTCCCAGCTTGGCAATCTCGACAAAAAGCTCTGCCCTAACAACGGCTCGCCCTGAACAGACACGACGATCGCGACCACGTCGTGCAGCTTGTACCCACCGACCTCCATCTCGCGGAGGGCAAATCGCTGGCTTGGCTTTACCGATCCATCCGCTAACGCATAATCTCCGGTCCCAATCAAGTCCGCTGGCCCCACCGTACCGGTCCTCGTCAGTGTCAAGAATACGTCAGCGGGGATCACGACATCGGACGCCCCGCTGTCCACGACGAACGGCAGCACAATTGCTCCGTTGATCCGAACGGGGACCGTGTAGGTGCCTCCATGGTCCTCAAGTTGGATCGTTTCCGCGGCCGCAGAACCGGTCCCGAATTCCTTGTCTCCCAGCAGGCGCACGACATAGGGGAGGATGCGGTCGACGACAACCTGGACGCCCCGTTCGTTCGGATGCAGGCCATCGGCTTGGGTCAGATCTTTTTGCATCGCCACATCGTCGAGAAAGAACGGATAGAGCGGTACTTGGTATCGCCGCGCGAGATCGGGATAGATGGCATCGAATTCGCGCTGATACGACTTGCCCCAGTTCGGCGCGGAACGCATGCCGGCGAGCAGCAGTTTCGCCCCGCTCGCCTTGATCTTCTGGACGAGCTTGTCGAGGTTGGCGCGCACGATTTCGGGCGAAATGCCGCGCAGCATGTCGTTGGCGCCGAGTTCGAGGATCACCAGATCGGGCTTTTGCGCCAATTCCCAATCGGTGCGGGCGAGCCCGTCGGCGGTCGTGTCGCCCGAATTGCCGCCATTCTCGACCCGCGCTTCGATCCCCTGCCGCCGCAGCTTCGCCTGCAGCTGCGCCGGGAAGCCGTCACGTTCCGGCAGCCCGAACCCCGAGGTCAGGCTGTCACCGAAGGCGAGGATGACCGGCCCATGCGCCGCCGCTCGAACGCCCGCCGGCACGCCGGCGCAGAGCGGGAACGCCAGGAAGACGAGCCCCAGCGCGTTGAAAAGCGCTCGCTGCGCGCCATATCGTCGGCAACCCTGCCGCTCGCCGCCGCACCCCGCATCATGACCCCCTCGCTTCATTCCGGCGGCCCGCTCGTCTTGCTCGAGGACGTCCATCTAACACTGGCGAGCCCGGCCGGACCCGTCAATATCCTCTCCGGCGTCTCGCTCGCGGTCGAGCCCGGCGAGACGGTCGCCATCATCGGGCCGTCGGGTTCGGGGAAGTCGAGCCTGTTGATGGTCATGGCCGGCCTCGAACGCGCGAGCAAGGGGCATGTGCGGGTCGCCGGCGAGGACTTGGGCGGGCTCGACGAGGACAGCCTCGCGCGGCTGCGCCGCCGCCATATCGGCATCGTCTTTCAGGCGTTTCACCTGATCCCGACAATGACGGCGCTCGAAAACGCCGCGATGCCGCTCGAGCTCGCGGGCCACCGCGATGCCTTCGCGCGCGCCGCGGACGGGCTCGCCGCGGTCGGGCTGAAGGAGCGCCTCGCGCATTACCCGGCCCAGCTCTCGGGCGGCGAACAGCAGCGCGTGGCGATCGCCCGCGCCTTTGTCGCGGGGCCGGATTTGCTGCTCGCCGACGAGCCGACCGGCAACCTCGACCCGGCGACGGGACGGCTCGTCATCGACTGCCTCTTCGCCGAGCAGGCACGGCACGGCACGACCCTCATCCTCGTCACGCACGACCCGACCCTCGCCGAGCGCTGCGCCCGGGAAATCCACCTCTATGGCGGGCAAATCGCGGCGGACCGGCGCGCCGCGAGCCCGGAGGCCGGCGCCCGGCGCGCCCGGTGAGCGCGACCCCGCCGTTCGTCCGGCTCCGCCTGACGTTCACCCTCGCCCGGCGCGAATTGCGCGGCGGGATCGCCGGGTTTCGCGTGCTGCTCTTCTGCCTCTTCCTCGGGGTCGGATCGATCGCGGCGATCGGCTCGCTCGACCGGGCGGCCGAGGACGGCATCAAGGCCGATGCGAAGGCGCTCCTCGGCGGCGACGTCGAGGCGCGGCTTCTCTACCGCCCCGCCGGCGCGGCCGAAGCGCGCTTTCTCGCGGCAAGCGGGCGCTCGTCGCGCGTCGTGACCTTGCGCGCGATGGCGCGCCGCGGCGACGGCAAGGCAGCGGCGCTGATCGAGCTGAAGGCGGTCGACGCCGCCTATCCGCTTTACGGCGGGGTCGCGCTCTCGCCGAAAGGCCCGCTCGCCGCCGCGCTGGCGCGAAGCCCCCACCCTAACCCTCCCCCGTCAGCGGGGGAGGGAAGGGAGGGGCAGCGCGGGCTTTACGGCGCGGCGGTCGAGGGCGCGGTTCTCGACCGGCTCGGGCTGAAGCTCGGCGACACGGTCGCGATCGGCGAGGCGACATTCGTGCTGCGCGCGATCATCGAGCGCGAGCCCGACCAGAGCTTCGGCGGGCTCATCTTCGGCCCCTCGGTCATCATCTCCGAGAAGGCGCTCGCCGCGACCGGGCTCATCGCCCCCGGCGCGCTCGTCGCCTACAAGTACCGGCTGCGCCTGCCGCCCGGTGCCGCTGCCGCCGCCTGGGTGTCGCGGGCGCGCGCGCTCTTTCCCGAAGCCGGCTGGCAGATCAAGACCGCCGATAACGCGGCGCCGGCCTTGCGGCGCCTCTTCGCACGGGTCGCCCTCTATCTGCGCCTCGTCGGCCTGTCGGCGCTGCTCGTCGGCGGCGTCGGCATCGGCAATGCGGTCGCGAGCCACGTCGCGCAAAAGACCCCGACGATCGCCATCCTCAAATGCCTCGGCGCCGAGAACCGGCTGGTCCTCGCGGCCTACCTGTTGCAGATCCTGACGCTGGCGCTCGCGGCGCTCGCGGCCGCGCTCGTCTTCGGGGCGCTCCTGCCGTGGGTTGCGCTGCCCTTTCTCGACCCCTTGCTGCCGCTCCCGCTCGCCCCGGCCTTTTTCCCAGGCCCGCTCGCCGAGGCGGCGCTGTTGGGGATTTTGGCGACCCTCGCCTTCGCACTGTGGCCGCTCGCCGGGATCGGCCGGGTGCCGGCCGCCGCGCTCTTCCGCGACACCGTTGATCCGGCCCGCCGGCAGGTGCCGATATGGGCCATCGGCATGACCGCGCTCGCCGCCCTGGGGCTCGCCGCGCTCCTCGTGCTCGGCACGGGCGACCGCCGGGTCGCGCTCTATTTCGTCGCCGGCCTCGCCACCGCCTTCGTCCTCTTCACCGCCGCCGGCCGCCTCGTCGTCGGCGCGGCGAGGAGGCTGCCCCGGCCGCGTCATCCGGCATTGCGCCTCGCGATCGCCAATCTGTGCCGCCCCGGCGCGCCGACCGTCGGGGTCGTCGTCTCGCTCGGGATCGGATTGTCGGTGCTGATCGCGATCGCGCTCGTCGAGGGCAACATCGCGAGGGCCGTCGAGGAGCGGTTGCCGAAGGAGGCGCCGGCCTTCTTCTTTATCGACATCCAGCCGGACCAGCTCGCGGGTTTCGAAGGGATCGTGCGCGGCATCCCGGGCGCCCGCTTCCGCGAGGTGCCGATGCTGCGCGGCCGCATCACCCGCCTCAACGGCGTGCCGGCCGATCGGGCGAAGGTCGCGCCCTCGGCGCGCTGGGCGCTCGACAGCGACCGCGGCCTCACCTATGCGGCGCGGCTGCCGAGGGGCTCGACGCTCGCCGCCGGCAAATGGTGGCCGCCCGACTACCGGGGGCCGCCGCTCGTCTCCTTCGCCGCCGATCTCGCGCGCGGCATGGGGCTCAAAGTCGGCGACACGCTCTCGGTCAATCTCTTGGGGCGCGAGATCACCGCACGGATCGCCAATCTGCGGCATATCGACTGGGCCAGGCTCGGCATCAATTTCGTCCTCGTCTTCGCCCCCGGCACGCTCGAAGCGGCGCCGCAGACGCATCTTGCCGCCGTCTACCTGCCCCCCGCCGCGGAGGGCCGGCTCGTCCGCGAGGTGAGCGGGCATTTCCCCAACGTCTCGGCGATCGGCGTGCGCGAGGCGCTCGCAGCCGTCGGCCGGGTGCTCGCGACGATCGGCATCGCCGTGCGCCTCGCCGCCCTCGTCACCGTCGCCTCGGGGACGCTGGTGCTCGGCGGCGCCGTCGCCGCCGGGCATCGCCGCCGCGTCTACGACGCCGTCGTCCTGAAGGTGCTGGGGGCCACGCGCGGCGCCGTCGCTCGCGCCTTTCTCTTCGAGCAGGCGATCCTCGGGCTCCTCGTCGCGGCGGTCGCGAGTCTCTTCGGCACGCTCGCCGGCTATGTCGTGGTGACCCGGCTGATGCGGGCCGAATGGGTCTTCCTGCCGGCGTCGCTCGCCGCGGCCGCGGCCTTTGCGACCCTCCTCGGCCTCGGCTTCGGTTTCGTCGGCACTTGGGCGGCGCTCGGCGCCAAGCCGGCGCCCTACCTGCGCAACGGCTGAAAGGGCGCGCCTGCAGGGCCTTATGTCGGTAGCGCGTGAAGATGTGCGCGATCATAGCGCATCAAATGTCCGCTACTGTGGCTGATGGGCCTGTGGGGTTGTGGGCAACGCGGCGCGTTGTCCACAAATCCATCAGGCGTGAACCGCCGAGCGGAGTTAGGCGGCTTGCGGTACATCGATCGGCTTGCCGTTCGGGGTGAAGCGGGCCAGACAGCTCGGCCCGTCGAAGATGGCGAGCCGGCCGTCGGGGTATTCGTGCAGCCGCACCGTCGCCTTGACGTAATGATGGCGGTGGCGCTGCAGCGGGATGCCTTTCCATACGACGCAGTTGTCGCCCCCCACCTGGCGGCTTTCCTGGACGCACAGGACGTCCTCGAGCGGGCGCCCGGCATAGGCGATGAAGGCGGAGCCCTCCTTGCTGGCCGGCACCGCGAAGCGGGCGTTGTAGTCGGGCACGAACTGTTCCGCGAGATACCGGTTGGCGGCCTCGATTGTGGCGATCTCGGCCAATCGCAGCTCGGGCGGCAGGCGCAACTGAAGGGTGCCGAACACCCGCTCCATGCGGCCGCGCGCCTCGGGCGAATAGGCGGGAATGTGGGTGATCCCGAGCTGCGACAGCGCCCGGCCGACCTGGGTGAGCCGGGTCTTGTCGACTTTGCCGCCGGCTTTGGGCGTGTGGAAATAATGCGAGCCGCGGTCGGTGTAAAAGGACCGGAAGAGGCCGTGCGCGGCGATCGTCTCGCCGAGCCCGAGAAAGCTCGACATCGTGCCCTCTTCCTCGACCAGGAAGGCCGAGTAGATGGCGCCCGTCGCATCGTCGAGGGTGACGACGAGATCGAGGTCATGGTCGAGGGCGCCGAGCCAGCGATGCGTCGAGCCGTCCTGGAACAGCAGCATGCCGGGCAGCGGCCGGCGCTCCCGCCGCTGGCGGTGAGTGCCGCCGCGCCGCTTGTGCGGCGCCACCAGCCCGGCCCCTTGCAGGGCCAGCCGGGTCACCGTGTACGAGAGCCGGTAGTCGTGCCGCTTCACGAGCTGCTCGTGGAAATGCTTCACCGTGAAGTCGCGGTAGCGCTCCTGGTAGAGGATCTGCATCCGCGTCAGCTCCGCCGCCGGCGCCCGCCGCGGCGACGGCTTGCCGAGCCGCCGGTCGCGCAGCCCTTCCCGCCCCTCCTCCTCGTAGCGAACCAGCAGCCGGCGGAAATGCCGCCCCGACATGCCGAGCAGCTCGCCCGCCTCCTCGGCCGTCAGCCGCCGCTTGCGGTAGCGCTCCATCGCTTCTTCGAACCTGAGCACAAACACCTCCCATAACGCGCTTGCCCGCCGCATCGCCCCCTCCAGAACAGGAGGCGAACTTGGCGGACAACTCACGCGCTACGAAGCCGGACATTTGATGCGTCACCGACAGCCTGCAGGGCCTTATTGAAAAGATCCCGTTTTGTGCCAATATCGCAGCGGCGAGGAATCTTCCTCGC
>DASYYD010000213.1:0-8015 GCA_035934195.1 Allostellaceae bacterium
CGGATCAGCGACCTGTTCCCCGAGGCCAAAGAACTCATATCCACGGCCGTCGGCTTCGAGGAGGCCAACCGGAAGCTGGCAGGCAGAGAGCCTACGCCCGGCCGCGGCGTCGTAGTCCCACTGCGCGAGGCGGCCGGGCAGGGCCGCCATTACGGCGCCGGGCCGGAGAACGCGGGCTAGATCCGGCCGTTGCGAAGGCCTCGGCCAGCTCTTCAAGAGTGTCGGCCAAATGGCACAAGCGTCGCCGAAGCTCTTCCTCCGGCGTGCTTTCCGCAGTCCGGCGCGCCAGGGCCGCCTGCTCCCTCAAACTCTCCGGCGTCGTCAACAGAGCCATAAATGCGCTTTCCCTTTTCCGGCGATGAGAGCGACGTTTCCCCGTCTGATAGCTCAGGCGAGGATCAATAGACAACCTAAAGTTTCATGGCGTGAAACGCGACTCTGACGCCGCATCCTCAGCCCGCGTGGAACACCCTAACGTCGATTTCCCAAAAAAGGGTAAAAAGCAGATCGAATTGATGGACGACCCGAAGAGCTGGCCTCAGCTCGCCGAAGCGCGCGCGACCAGTCGGCCGCCGCCTTCTTAGCTGAGTCTGCTACAAATTCCGGCATCGGCGCGTTGCGCAAAGGAGTGGCCATGACCGAGTTCGCCTCCTACCGGCCGACCGTCGCCGGGACCCGCCATGCGGTCGCGGCGGGGCATTACCTCGCCGCCGCCGCCGGCTTCGCCATCCTCGAAGCGGGCGGCAACGCGATCGATGCCGGCTGCGCCGCCGGCATCGCGCTCGGCGTCCTGCAGAGCGACCTCGTCGACGTCGCCGGCGTCGCGCCGATCATGATCTACCTTGCGGGGCGCGAGGAGGTGGTGACGATCGCCGGGCTCGGGCCGTGGCCGAAGGCGCTGGATCCGCAGCTCTTCATGCGCGAGCACGGCGGCGAGATCCCCTTGGGCGTGCTGCGCACCGTGGTTCCGGCGGCGCCCGACGCCTGGATCACGGCGCTCAGGCGCTACGGCACGATGAGCTTCGGCGATGTCGCCGCGGCGGCGATCCGCTTCGCGCGGGACGGCTTTCCGATGTACCCGCTGATGGCCGAGAGCCTGAAACACCACGCCGCCGACCACGCTCGCTGGCCGTCGAACGCCGCCATCTACCTGCCGGGCGGCCGGCCGCCCGAAACCGGCGAGTTGTTCTTTCAGAAGGACCTCGGGGCGACGCTGCAACACATGGCCGACGAGGAGCGCGCGGCGGCTGGGCGCGGTCGCGAGACCGCGCTGGAGGCGGCGCGCCACGCCTTCTACCGCGGCGACATCGGACAAAAGATCGCCGCCTTCATGAAGGAGGAAGGCGGGCTGCTCTCGGCCGAGGACCTCGCCGAATACCGCTCCCCGGTCGTCGCGCCCGAGCGGCGGCGGTTCGGCGATCTCGAGGTCGTCACCTGCGGCGCCTGGTGCCAGGGGCCGGTATTGCTGCAGACCCTGGCGCTGCTCGAAGGGACGGACCTGAAAAGCCTCGGCCGTGACAGCGCCGCATACATCCACCGCCTGACGGAAGCCTTGAAGCTCGCCTTTTCCGACCGCGAGGCCTATTACGGCGACCCGGCGATGGTCGAGGTGCCGATCGCGACGCTGATCTCGGCCGAATACGCGGCCGAGCGGCGCAAGGCGATCGACCCGGCGCATGCCGCGCCGGAAATGCCGCCGCCGGGCGACCTCGGACGGCGCGGCGGGCGGTTTGCCGCGGCGGCGGGCGACCCCAACCCCGAGCCCGACACCTCCTATGTCTGCGTCGCCGACCGCTTCGGCAATTTTTTCTCGGCGACGCCGAGCGACGGCTCCTCGACCTCGCCGGTGGTGCCGGGGCTCGGACTCATCCCGTCCTGCCGCGGCTCGCAATCGCGCCCCGACCCGCGCCATCCCTCCGGGGTTGCCCCCGGCAAGCGCCCGCGCCTGACGCCGAACCCGGCGCTGGCGATCGAGAAGCGCGGCGAGCGCTTCCTGCCGTTCGGGACGCCCGGCGGCGACGTGCAGAGCCAGGCGATGCTGCAGGTGTTGCTCAACATCATGGTGTTCGGCGACGAAGTGCAGAGCGCCATCGAGCGGCCGCGCTTCGCCAGCTACAGCTTCCCCTCCTCCTTCGCGCCGTTCGATTATTACCCGGGCCGGCTCAACCTCGAAGCCCGCATCCCGGACGCGGTCGCGCACGAGCTGGAGCGGCGCGGCCACCGGGTCGCGCGCTGGCCCGAATGGACCTGGCTCGCCGGCGCGGTGTGCGCGATCCTCGCCGACCGCCGGCGCGGCACCATCGAAGCCGGCGCCGACCCGCGCCGCGCGGCGTATGCGATCGGCTCTTAGCCGGTCGCCGTCAGCTCAACAGCGTCACCTTGCCGGTGCGGACCGCGTAATAGCCGGCGGCGACTTTCAGCGCGCCCTTTTTGACGAGCCCCGCCAAGACGGGCGAGGCCTCGCGCAGCAGCGCCGCCTGGATCTTCGCATTGGCGCGGGTCGCGGCGTCGAGGTCGGGGCCGGCCTGATCGACCGCCGGGCGGATGTGCGGATAGAGCGCGCTGATCTGGCCCGGCACGGGCTTGCCGTCGATCGTCGCCTTGACCGCCCCGCAATTGCCGTGGCCGAGCACGAGGATCGCCTTGGCGCCGAGGACCGCGGCGCCGTATTCGAGGCTCCCGATGATCTCGGGCGTCGTGACGTTGCCGGCGACGCGCACGACGAAGAGCTGCCCCATCGGCTGGTCGAAGACGATCTCGACCGGCACGCGCGAATCGGCGCAGGCAAGGATCGACGCGAAAGGCTCCTGCTTTTCCGCATTCTTCTCGTGCAAGAGGTCGAGATCGGCCTTGAACGAGGTCATTTTCCGCGCAAGGTAGCGGGCGTTGCCGGCGAGAAGCTCGGCGAGCGCGGCCTCGGGAGCGAGCTTTGTCTGCGCGAACGCCGGGCGCGGCGGCGTGGCGAGCCCGGCGAACACCCCTGCCCCGACGGCGCTCGCGCGCAACAGGCCGCGGCGCGACAGCATGGCAGGCCCCGAATCCATCGTCATCGAAACTCTCCCCAGGGATTGCGGACGAGGAAGGTCTATCCGCAACCTGCGCGTCCGTCACCACTCAGGGGCCGCGGCGGCGGATGTCCTCATAAGGCGCGGCGTCACGGCGCGTGTAGATCGCCGGCTTGCCGCCGGCCGGCGCCGTCATGTCGATGTCGCTGTAGTAGGCGCTGTCGGCGGCGGCGCGGGTGCCGATCTCCAGCACTTGCGCCGCCTGCCCGGAGCGGTTCTGCAGGCAATGCCCGTTGCCCTCGTCGGCCGGGAAGCCGGCCGCATCGCCGGCGCGCAGGATCTCCTCGCCGCCGTCGGTGACGAGCACGACCTCGCCCTCGAGCACATAGACGAATTCGTCGCTTCGGTCATGCCAATGGCGCTGGCTCGACCAGGCGCCGGGCGGCAGGGTCAGCAAATTGACCCCGAATTGCGTCAGGCCCGCCGCGTCGCCGAGCTTCCTGCGGGCGCGGGCGCGGCAGGGCTCATCGAAGGGCGAGGGGTAGAGCGTGCCGACAACGGGCTCGAGGGCGGCGATGTCGATGCGCTTTTTCATGGCGGAATCCTCGTTGGTCCGGGGGCGCTCAACCGAGCCCGGGGCGCAGCCGCGCGAGCGTCTCGAGGTGGCGCTCGTGCTCGCCGGCAAAGCGCAGCACGAGGTGCGAGGCCCCGGCCGCGACCCAAGCTTTCAGCCATTCGACCGCGCCCGCGGGCGGGCCGGCGTAACAGGCCTGCCGCCGCCGCATCACGGCGGCCGGCTGCCCGTAATAGCTTTCGAGATAGGCGGAAAGGCGCGCCTCGGCGCGCGGCTTGTCGTCGTCGACGGCGAGCGTCAGGTAGGCGGCGCCGGCGATCGCCGCCGGGGCGCGCCCGGCCGCGCGGGCGATGCGGTGGATTTCCGCCCAGCCCTTCTCATACGCCGCCGTGTCGGGGCCGTTCGGGAACCAGCCGTCGAAATGCCGCCCGACCCGCTCGAGGCTCGGCGCGACCATGCCGCCGATCCAGATCGGCGGCCCGCCGGGACGATGCGGCAGCGGCCCGAGCGTGCCCTTCTCGACCTGCCAGCGCCCATCCCAATCGACGGGCCTGCCCTGCCACAGCGCCCGCGCGAGGCGCAGCCCTTCGAGCATGCGGCCGACGCGCCCCTCGAAGGGGACGCCCGAGGCGACGAATTCGGCGCGGATGTTGGGCACGTCGCTGGCGATGCCGACGCCGAGGATCAGCCTACCTTCGGAAATCTGGTCGAGCGTCGCCAGCTGATGCGCGAGCACCACCGGGTTGCGCAAGGCCGGCAACAAGACGGCGGTGCCGAGTAGGGCGCGCCGCGTCATCGCCGCCGCCGCGGCGAGCAGGGTCAGGGGCTCGTGCCGCGGCCGCGCCAGGATCGAGTCCCCGACCCAGACCGAATCATAGCCGAGGCTTTCCGCGCGCACCGCGAGGTCGAGGAGCGGGCGGGCCTGCGGCCGGCCCTCCATGACGCTCTCGCGGGTCGGCAGCAGGTATCCGATGCGCAGAGGCATGAGTGTCCTCTCTTACAGTGCGGGATATACAGGATGCCGGTCATTGCCCTTTCGCACGCGCGTCCTTCGACACGGCGCTGCGCGCCGGCTCAGGATGAGGACCCATTCTTAATGCCTTCAAGAACGGCCCCATGGCGAGGAGCACGCGAAGCGTGCATCTCGAACCACGCACGGTGCCAATGCAGCGGTCGTGTCACGCCGGCGAGAGGACGTGGATCGTGCGGGTCGCGATCATCTCGCGCGTTTTCGCCGCATAGGCCGCCATGTGGGGCGAACCGGCATGCGCCTTGAGGGCGTCGAGGCTCTCCCACTTCTCGATGACGACAAAGCTGTCGGCCCCGAACTTCGTCTGGAAAGAGCCTGCGCCCTCGGCGTCGACCGCGGGGCCGTATTCGATGCAGCCCTTTTCGGCGTGCACCGCCGGCATGTTGGCGTGGAAAGCGTCGAGGATGGACTGCCGCATGCCGGGCTTCGCGGTGATGATGGCGATGACGTGGATCATCCTATTCTTTTCCTTCAATAGACGCGTGCGAAGACGCTGTGGTGGCGGGTCGTCAGGCGCGGCCGGATCTTGCCGATCCAGCCGCCGAATTCGGCGGCCTTGTTCCAGGCCGCGCTGTCGAGCACCGCCGGGCTCTCCAATTCGTAGAGCGTCAGGTAGCGCGCCATCAGCGGGATCGTCGAATGCTCGAGCCGGTAGCGCGCCGCCCAGAGCACGCCCGGCACCTTTTTGAGGCTCGGGTAATGCTCCTCGTCGTAGACGCGGTTGAATTCCGCTTCGTGCTCTCGGGGCACATCGAGCTCGACCATGAAGAGATGCGGCATGGCTTGCCTCCGCTCAGGCGATCTGGCGGAAGATCGAGTGCATGCGGTTTGTCGTATGCGGCCGGATCTTCGGCTTCCATTCGCCGGCGTCGGATGCCTCGATCCAGGCCGGGCCGTTGATGACGTCGGCGGAATCGACCTCGTAGAGCGCCAGATAGCGCGGCATGCCGGGCCGCGTCGAATGTTCGAGCCGGTAGCGTCGGCAGGAGCGCACCCCCGGCACCTTGAGGATCGTCGGCACGTGGTCCTCGTCGTAGATGCGGTTGAACTCGGCCTCCAATTCGGCCGGCACGTCCATCTGCACGGCATAGATATGCGTCATCGCGGGCTTCCTCCCTCGCTGCGGAAGGTCGAGCTTAGGGCAAAAGTGGAGCCGCCTCGACAGGTTTCGGCATCGCTCGCAACGTTCGAGGCCCCTCCTGTTCCGCCTGTTATTTCAGGCGAACAACAGGCCGGGCGTCGCCGCTCCCCCTGGGGCGAGGCCAGTCACCGGA
The DNA here is from genome assembly GCA_035934195.1 of Allostellaceae bacterium. GTDB lineage: Bacteria > Pseudomonadota > Alphaproteobacteria > ATCC43930 > CGMCC-115725 > AP-15. Next base: position 5,884 of record DASYYD010000213.1, read on the forward strand.
AGACCGGAGTTGGCGATCATACGATGCGAAAATGGCGATTCTGAGGGCGATCGCCTTTCTCTTATCCGATGATTTAGGAATTATCCGGTCGATGCAGCACGCATAAGCAAGGCATAAAGATCGGCGACCGCGCTTCGTCCGACGAAGCCGCCCGCCGATTGCGGTGGGCGGGCGAGGCGCGGCTCGCTAGGATCGGCCGCCGGAACCGAAGCTGCGTTTTCGGGGCATGCTCGACACCGTTTTCATTCTCGTCGGCGTTGCCGCGCTGCTCGCGGTCGTCGGCTTCAGCCAAGCGCTGGCGGCGCGCCTCAAATTGCCGCTGCCGGTGCTGCTCGGCGCGATCGGCGTGGCGATCGGCGGCTTCGCGCCGCTGGTCTCCGCCTTCGGCTGGCCGGGTCCGGCCGAGGCGATCGCGCGCAACCTCTCCCGGCTGCCGGTCAGCCCCGACACTCTCCTCTACGTGTTTCTGCCGCTCCTCCTCTTCGAGGCGGGCATCGCCGCCGATCTGCGGCGGATGATCGACGACGCGGCGCCGATCCTCCTGCTCGCGGTGGTGGCGACGCTGGTGGCGAGCGGCGTCGTCGGCATTGCGCTGTGGCCTTTCGCCGGCGTGCCGTTCGCCGTCTGCCTGTTGCTCGGCGCGGTCGTCGCGACGACCGACCCGATCGCGGTCATCGCCGTCTTCCGCGATCTCGACGCGCCGGCCCGGCTGACCCGCCTCGTCGAGGGCGAAGCGCTCCTCAACGACGCCGCCGCGATCGCCCTCTTCGTCGTCATCCTGGAAATGATCGCGAGCGCGCAGCGGCCCGAGGTCGCCCGGGGCCTCGCCCAGTTTTCCCTGTCCTTCGTCGGCGGCGGGGCATTCGGGCTCGCGGCCGGGCGGCTCCTGCTGCTGGCGATCCCATGGCTGCGCGACGACCGGCCCGCCGAAGCGACGCTGACCGTGGCGCTCGCCTATGCCGTCTATATCGCGGCCGACCGCCTCCTCGACGTCTCCGGCGTCGTCGCCGTGCTCGGCGCCGGCCTCGTCGTCAGCGCCGTCGGGCGCTCGCGGATCACCCCGCACAACTGGTCGTTTCTCACCGACCTCTGGGACCAGATCGCATTCTGGGCGCGATCGCTGATTTTCATTCTCGCGGCGATCCTCGTGCCGCGGCTGTTGGGCGGGGTCGGCCTGCGCGACTTCGCGCTTCTGGCGGTGCTGATCGCGGCCGCCCTCGCCGCCCGCATCCTGGTGCTGTTTCTGATGATGCCGCCGCTCGAGTTCTTCCGCCTGAGCCAGCCGATCAGCGCCGCCTACAAACTGGCGATGACCTGGGGCGGGCTGCGCGGCGCGTTGACCCTGGTGCTGGCGCTGGCGGCGACGCAGAACCCGGCCCTGGACCCGCAGTCGCAGCACTTCGTCGGGATTCTCGCAACCGGCTTCGTGCTGTTCACGCTGTTCGTCAACGGCACGACCTTGCGCCGCCTGATCACCCTTCTCGGCCTGCATCGCCTGTCGCCGAGAAACCAGGTGCTGCGCGATCGGGTTCTGGCGCTGTCCTACGCCGAGGTCGAGGAGTCGATCCGCGAAACCGCGCGGCGCCACGCCTTCCCCGACACGGCCGTCGAGGAGGTTGTGGCGCCCTACCAGGCATGGATCGCGGCGGCGAACGCGCGCGACGCGGAGGAGCGGCTGTCGGAGCGCGACCGGCTGGCGATCGCGCTCGTCGCGCTGGCGAACCAGGAGCGCGTCCTCATTCTCGAAGGCCGCGCCCACCGCATCGCCTCGACGCCGACCGTGCAGATCCTCTTGCGCAACGCCGACGCGCTCGTCGAGGGCGCGCGGGCCGAGGGCCGCGTCGGCTATCGCCGGGCGGCCGAAAGAGCGTTGCGGTTTCCGCCAGCCTTCCGGCTCGCCTATTTCCTCTACCGCCGGCTCGGCATCGTGCGCTTTCTCGCCGACCGCCTCGCCGACCGGGTCGAACTGCTGCTCGCGATGCGCCTGTTGACGGACCTGCTCGGACCGTTCAGCCAGGACCGCCTCGCTTCGGTGTTCGGGGCGCGCATCGGCGAGATCGTCGGCGAGATCGTCGAGCGCCGCCGCGCTGCCGTCGGCGTCGCCTTCGACGCACTGCGCCGGCAATACCCCG
>DASYYD010000375.1:0-7919 GCA_035934195.1 Allostellaceae bacterium
CGGCATGCTCAACGCCTTCCGCTACGGCGCGCCGCCGCATGGCGGCTCCGCTCCCGGCATCGACCGCATCGTCATGCTGCTCGCCGACACGCCCAACATCCGCGAGGTCGTCGCCTTTCCGATGAACGGGCAGGCGCAGGATCTGATGATGGGAGCGCCGGCCCCGGTCGCCGCCGAGCGGCTCAAGGAATTGCACATCCGGCTCGACCTGCCGCCGGCGCGCGGGGGTCGCTCGTGAGGAAAGCGCCGCGCGGCCATTTTTTTGCGGCGCTTCTCGTCGCGCTGGCAGCGGTGGGGCGGGCAGGGGCGGTCGAGATCGCGCCGCACCGCGCGATCTATGCGATGAGCCTCAAATCGGCGCGCAACGAATCCGGCGTCGTCGATGCGCACGGCATGATGGCCTATCAGTGGGGCGAAACCTGCGACGGCTGGACGATCGAGCAGCACTACCGGCTGCTGCTGCGCTACGCCGAGCGCTCGGATTCCGATATCCGGTCGAGCTTCGTCACCTGGGAATCGAAGGACGGGCTGCGCTACCGCTTCAACCAGACGGAGACGCGCAACGGCAAGCCCGAAAGCGAGATCCGCGGCGCGGCGACCCTCGAAGCGCCGGGAAAGGGCGGTGTCGCGGTGTTCTCGAAACCGAAAGAGGAGAGCTTGACGCTCGCCCCCGGCGTCCTTTTCCCGAGCGCCCACACGATCTTGTTGATCGAGAAGGCCCGCGCGGGGGAGACCTTTGTCGTGCGCCACGTCTTCGACGGCGCGACGAAGGAGAACGCGGTCGAGGTGTCGGCCGTGATCGGTCGGAAGCTGCTGCCGGAACCGGCGACGGACAAGCTGAGCCCCTTGTTGCAGCGGCCGGGCTGGGATGTCCGCCTCGCCTTCTTCCCGGCCGATGCGCGGCTCGAGCAGCCGGACTATGAACTCGGCATGCAGCTGCTCGACAACGGCGTGTCGCACAACATGCTGATCGATTACGGCGACTATTCGATCCGCACCAAATTGCAGGCGATCGAGGCCTTGAAGAAGCCACGCTGCTGAGCGACCGCGCGCTCCCGTCAGTCCACTCGATCCCGCCCGCCGGCGCCGCGGGCGCGGCCAAAACCGATGCTGTCGCCGCCGAGCCTTTCGCGGAGCGAATCGAGCGCTTGTTCGAGCCGGCGCGGCCGGCCTTCGCTGTCGTCGAAGAGCGTCGGCCGGTCGGCTTCGCGCGCATCGACGAGGCCGTCCGCCCCGACCCCGATCAGGCGGAAGCGCGTCACCCCATCGGCCTCGGCGGCCAACAACGCCATCGCGGTGCGGTAGAGCGTATCGGCGAGTTGGGTCGGCTCGGCGAGGCGACGCGCCCGCGTGCGCAGGCGGAATTGCGCCGTCTTCAATTTGAGCGTCGCGGTGCCGGCGGCGAGCCGGGCTTCCTTGAGCCGCGCCGACACCGTTTCACAGAGCGGCCACAAGACGCGCGCCAGTTCCTCGGCCTCGGCGATGTCGTGGGCGAAAGTGGTCTCGGCGGAGATCGAGCGGGTCGGCAAATGCGCTTCGACGGTGCGCGCGTCCTCGCCGCGGGAGAGCCGCGCGAGGCGCGCCCCGAGCCTGCCGTAGCGCCGCGAGAGTTCGCGCTCGTCCTCGCGCGCGAGCTGGCCGACGAGGGTGATGCCGTCGGCGGCGAGCCGCCGCTGCATCGCCGCGCCGACGCCCCACAGGATCGCGACTTGCTTGTCGGCGAGGAACGCCGCCGCCCCGCTCTTCGCCAGCACGGCGAAGCCGCGCGGCTTATCGAGGTCGGAGGCGATCTTGGCGAGGAATTTGTTGTCGCTCAGACCAACCGAGACGGTGATGCCGAACGCCGCCTCGACGTGCCGGGCGAGGCGCACCAGGAGCTGCGCCGGCGCCGCGCCGTAGAGGCTCTGCGTCCCCGACAGGTCGAGAAAGGCTTCGTCGATCGACAGCGGCTCGACGAGCGGCGTCAGGCGCTGCATCTCGGCGCGCACCTGGCGGCCGACCTCGCGGTATTTCGCCATGTCGGGCCGGATCACCACCGCGTCCGGGCACAAGGCCCGCGCCCTGAACATCGGCATCGCCGAGCGCACCCCATAGAGGCGGGCGACATAGCAGCAGGCCAGCACCACGCCGCGCTCGCCGCCGCCGACAATGACCGGACGGTCGGCGAGGTCGGGCCGCTCGCGCTTTTCGACGGTCGCGTAGAAGGCGTCGCAATCGATGTGCGCGATCGACAGGCTCGCGAGCTCGGCATGGCGGACGAGGCGCGGCGAGCCGCATTGCGGGCAGCGCTCTTGCCCTGCCGCGTCGGCCGTCAAGAGGGCGCAATCGCGGCAGAGCGTCGTCATGCTGCCCTACCGTTGAATTGCTGCTTCGGCAGCGCCTGACATCGCGGCGGCGGTGCCGGGATGGTTTTCATGCTGGCTGCCCGCGATGGCTCGGGAGGCAGATCCCCCGGCACCGCCACACCGCCTCGACCGCTGATTAGGCTCTGCGATCCATCGCTGTGTAGGGCGACGACGGCGCGGGCGGCATGCCGGATCGTCAACAGCTGGGGGGAGTCATGCAGATCAGCGTCGGGATCGATATAGCCAAGGAGATCCATTGGGTCACCGCGATCGACGCCGACGGCGTCGTGCGGATCGACCGCAAGCTGGCCAACACGCCAGCCGAGATCGCCCAGCTTACCGGGCTCGGCGGTGCCGTCCGCATCGGCTTGGATGTCGTTGGCGGCATCGCCGGCTTGGCCGAAGCCATGCTCGCTGCGGCCGGGTTTCCGCTCCTCCACGTACCCGGTCTGGCGGTCAACCGCGCCCGCCAAGGCACGACCGGCGGCGAGAACAAGTCCGACCCGCGCGACGCCCGCACGATCGCCGATCAGGTGCGCACCCGCACCGATCTGCGGCCGATCGAAGCGGCCACCGAACTCGATCTCGAGATCCGGCTGCTGGTCGGCCGGCGCCGCGATCTGGTCGACGCGCAAACCCAGCGCCTCTCTCGCCTGCACGACCTGCTCGTCAGCATCTTCCCGGGCCTGGAGCGCGCGCTCGATCTCACCACCAAGGGGCCGCCGCATCTCTTGACCCGTTACGTCACGCCGGCCGAGCTGCGCGCCGCCGGCACAAAACGCCTGGTGCGCCACCTCAAAGCCACCGGCGGCCTGCCAAAGGTCGATGTCCTGGCCGAGCGCGTCCTCGCCGCCGCCGCCGAGCAGACCATTGCCGTTCCAGCCGAACGCATGACAGCGCGGCTGATCCGTGAGCTGGCTGTCGAAGCCCTGGCCAGCCGAGCGCGCTTGATCGAACTCGACCACGAGCTGGAGGCGCTGCTCGCCCGCCACCCTGATGCGGCCCTCATCCGCAGCCTGCCCGGCATGGGGGTCGTGCTCACCGCTGAGCTGATCGCCGAGGCAGGCAACCTGTCCCGTTTCCGCTCCGCCGATGCCCTCGCCTCGGCCGCCGGCATCGCCCCGGTGCTGCGGCAGTCCGGCAAGACCCGCTTCCTGCGCCGCCCCGCCGGCGGCAATAAAACCCTCAAGCGGGTCTTCTACCAATCCGCCTTCTGTTCGCTCGGCCACAACGACAGCCGCGCCTTCTACGCCCGCAAGCGCCGCGAGGGAAAACGCCACCACCAGGCCGTCATCGCCCTGGCCCGGCGCCGCGTCAACGTGCTGTGGGCCGTGCTCCACTCCCGCACACCCTTCCAGCCCAGCTTCAAAACAGCCGCTTGACCCAAGCATTAGGCTGCCTCCTGCGGGCGCCACAGCCAGGCTGCCCCGCGCACCCCGCTCGACGCGCCGAAGCGCGGCGGCAAGAGGCGCGTCGCCACCCGGTCGGAAAAGATATGCGGCCGCCAAAGTTGCGGCACACGCTGATAGAGCATCGCGATCTCGGAAATGCCGCCGCCCAGCACGATCGCGTCGGGGTCGAGGACGTTGATGACCGTGGCCAGTGCCCGGGCGAGGCGCTCGGCATAGCGATCGAGGCTCGCCCGGCATGCCTCGTCGCCGGCTGCGGCGCGCGCCGCCATCTGCGGCGGGTCGAGGTCGTGGCCGCCGTGGCGGCGATGGTCGGCGGCGAGCCCGGGACCCGAGAGAAAAGTCTCGATGCAGCCCTGCCTGCCGCAATAGCAGGGCGGGCCGGGCAATTCCTCCGGGCGCGGGGCGGGCAGCGGGTTGTGGCCCCATTCGCCGGCGATCGCATTGGCGCCGACGAGGATCCTGCCCGCCAGCGCGACGCCGCCGCCGACCCCGGTGCCGAGGATGACGCCGAAGACGGTAGGAAGCCCCGCCGCCGCGCCGTCCACCGCTTCCGAGAGGGCGAAGCAGTTGGCGTCGTTGGCGAGCCGCACGGCGCGGCCGAGCGCCGCTTCGAGGTCGCGGCCGAGCGGCCGGCCGTTGAGCCAGGTCGAGTTGGCGTTCTTGACGAGCCCGGTCGCCGGCGAGATCGCCCCCGGCATGCCGATCCCGACCGTGGCGCTCCTGCCCAGCGCCTCTTCGATGTCGCGCACGAGCCCGGCGACGGCGGCGATCGTCGCCCGGTAGTCGCCCGCCGGCGTAGCGACGCGACGCCGCAGTTCGACCGCGCCCGCCCGATCGATCGCCGCGGCTTCGATCTTGGTGCCGCCGAGATCGACCCCGATGCGGAACCCAGAGGCCATTTTCGCGCTTCTCCCGGGTGGCATCCTGCCACAGCCCGCCGCCTTCCGTTCGCGGATTTTAACCGGCGCCCAAGACGCAGGCCCTCGGCCGGCCGATTACCGGCGACGCTAAAATTGCCATGATCGCGTCGTATAGAGCGGGCCGTTTCGGCGCGTGAACGAGGGTCGTGTCGAATACGAGCGGGAAATGCCTTTCGCTGCCGATTCCTTGCAGAAGCAGCGGAAACAGCGGGGCGGGCGCCGGGCTCCTCTCGCGCCGTCCGGGGGCTGCCGGGCCGACAAAAAGCCAATGGCGGCGACAGAATGCTTGGCATTTCGGGGCAACCTCCTCGAATATCCGGCAGATGAGCGAACTTGGCCTCGAAACGGAGATTGCCGACGCGCGGGTGCGCGAGCGCGCGGCGGCGGCATTGCGCCGCCGTGGCGTCCGGCTGCCGCTCTTCTCGCAGCTCGCCGAGCCGGCGCGGCTCCCCGAGGCGCGCCGGGCAGCGCTGGCGGCCGTCGATCCGGACGCGCCCGACCCGAAGAACCTTTATCGCGTGCACTGGTACAACGACCGCCCGCGCAAAAGCCTTGCCGCCTGCCCGGCCTATCTCCTCCTGCCGCGGGAGCTGACCGGTGTCGCGGCGCCGATCGCCGTCGCCCTCGGCGCCTTCTTCCCGCTGATCGGCGCGCACAAGGTGTTGGCGGCCTATGGCGTTCTCGTGCCGCGCCTCGTCACCGGGCGGTTCGACCCCGGGCGCCACAGGGCGATCTGGCCCTCGACGGGGAATTATTGCCGCGGCGGCGTCGCGATCTCGCGCATCCTCGGCTGCCGCGGCGTCGCCGTGCTGCCGGAAGGCATGAGCGCGGAGCGCTTCGACTGGCTCGGCGGCTGGGTCGAGAGCCAGGAGGATATCATCCGCACCCCCGGCTCGGAGAGCAACGTCAAGGAAATCTACGACAAATGCGCCGAGCTCGAGCGCAACCCCGACAACGTGATCCTCAACCAGTTCTCCGAATTCGGCAATTACCTCGCGCACTGGGCGGTGACCGGCCCGGCATTGGCGCGGGTCTTCGAGGACCTTAAGGAAGCCCTCCCGGAGCTGCGCCTTTGCGCCTTCGTCGCCGCCTCGGGCTCGGCCGGGACGCTGGCGGCCGGCGACTATCTGAAGGAAAAGCACGGCGCCAAGATCGTCGCCGTCGAGGCGAGCGAATGCCCGACCCTGCTCAAAAACGGCTTCGGCGAGCACAACATCCAGGGGATCGGCGACAAGCACGTGCCGCTGATCCACAACGTCATGAACACCGACCTTGTGGCCGGCGTCTCCGACCGCAGCACCGACGCACTCGATCTCCTCTTCAACGGCGAGGCGGGCCGTTCCTATCTGGCGGGAAGGCGCGGGATCGACCCGCGCCTCGTCGAGGATCTGCGGTTTTTGGGGCTTTCCGGCATCGCCAACGTGCTGGCCGCGATCAAGACGGCAAAGCGCCTCGATCTAGGGCCCGACGAGCTTCTCGTTACGGTCTCCACCGACAGCGCCGCGCTCTATGCGAGCGAGCGGCGCAAATTCGCCGCCGCCCAATACCCGCGCGGCTTCGACGCGGTCGCTGCCGGCGAGGTCTTCGGCGAGCACTTGAAGGGCATTGCCGACAACGATCTCGACGAACTCGACCATATCGGGAGAACGCGCATCTTCAATCTCGGCTACTACACCTGGGTCGAGCAGCAGGGCGTGGCGCTCGAAGACTTCGAGCGGCGGCGGGACCAGCGTTTCTGGCGCGCCCTGCGGGCGGCGCTGCCGCGCCTCGATGCGCGGATCGCCGAATTCAACGCGATGATCGGAGAGGGGCCGTGACGCTCTCCTACGAGGAGCTCTGCCGGCGCACCGCGGCGCGCGACCGCAGCCTCAAAGAAAAGGTGATGAGCCTCGAGGAGGCCGCCGCCCTCGTCCCTGACGGCGCCACGATCGGCATCGGCGGCAGCACCCTCTCGCGCACCCCGATGGCGCTCGTCTGGGCCCTCATTCGCGCAGGCAAGCGCGACCTGGTCTGCGCCCGCGGCATCTCCTCGAGCGAGGGCGAATTGCTCTTTGCCTCCGGCGCCTGCCGGCACCTCGTCACGAGCTGGTTCAGCCAGGGCATCGTCTGGGGCGTCTCGCGCATCATGCGGGCCTATACCGAGAGCGGGCGCGCCCGCTTCGAGGAATGGAGCCATATGGCGATGGGCATGCGCTTTCGCGCCGGGGCAATGGGCGTGCCCTTCCTGCCGATGCGCTCGATGCTGGGCTCGGGCCTCGCCCCGCGCCTTCCCGAGCTGCGCGAAATGGAATGCCCCTTCACCGGCGACAAACTGCTGCTCGTGCCGGCCCTCAACCCGGATGTCGCGCTCATCCACGTGCAGCGCTGCGACGCCTACGGCAACGCGCAGATGGACGGCCTGCAATTCATGGACCTCGACCTCGCGATGGCGGCGAACCGGGTCATCCTCTCGACCGAGCGGATCGTCTCGAACGACCAGATCCGCCGCATGCCGGACCAGACGAAGATCCCGTTCATCGCCGTCGATGCGGTGGTCGAGGCGCCCTACGGCTCGGCGCCGCACGAATGCTACGGCGTCTACGAGCCGCTGTTCCGTCATCTCGACGGCTACGCCGCGCTGTTGCGCAAGGACCCGGAAAAAGGCGCCGCGGAATATCTGGAGCGCTATTTCTACGAGCCGAAATCCTGGACCGAGTATCTCGAACGGATCGGCCTCGAAGAGATCCTCGACGCGTCGCGCCGCGGGAGAAGCATCTATGACGACTGAGGCGCTTCCCTATACGGCGAGCGAACTCTTGGCGGTCGCCAGCGCCCGGCTATTGCGCGACGGCGAGACGGTCTTCGCCGGCGTCGGCATCCCGCTGCTGGCCGCGAGCCTCGCGCAGCGGCTCGACATGCCGGGGCTGACGATCCTCTTCGAGGGCGGCACGATCGGCGCCTTCGTCGAGCCGGGTCAACTGCCGCCCTCGACCAACGAGCAGCGCTGCACCCGGCGCGCCAACATGGTGCTTTCCTCGACCGACGTGCTCCTCCTCCTGCAGCGCGGCTATGTCGATGTCGGCTTCATGGGCGGGGCGCAGATCGACCGGTACGGCAACCTCAATTCCTCCTTCATCGGCGACCCCGACCGGCCCACGACGCGGCTCCCCGGCACCGGCGGCGGCAACGACATCGCCAGCCTCTCGCGCATGATCGTCGCGATGAAGCACGAGAAGCGCCGCTTTGTCGAAAAGGTCGATTTC
>DASYYD010000223.1:0-2144 GCA_035934195.1 Allostellaceae bacterium
GACCGACGGGTCGTCGAGAAACGGGTGGAAGAGGCCCATCGCGTTCGAGCCGCCGCCGATCGCGGCGACCAGCGTGTCGGGCAGCCTTCCCTCGGCCTTGTGCAGCTGTTCCCGGGTCTCATGCCCGATCACCGACTGGAAGTCGCGCACCATCACCGGGTAGGGATGCGGCCCGGCGACGGTGCCGAGCACGTAGAAGGTGTCGCCGACATTGGCGACCCAATCCCGCAGCGCCTCGTTGATCGCGTCCTTCAGGGTGGCGCTGCCGGAGGTCACCGGCACGACCTCGGCGCCCAGCAGTTTCATGCGGAAGACGTTCGGCTTTTGCCGCTCGATGTCGACGGCGCCCATATAGACGACGCAGGGCAGGTCGAAGAGGGCGCAGGCGGTCGCCGTGGCGACGCCGTGCTGCCCGGCCCCTGTCTCGGCGATGATGCGGCGCTTGCCCATACGCCGGGCGAGCAATACCTGCCCCAACACGTTGTTGATCTTGTGCGCGCCGGTATGGTTCAGCTCGTCGCGCTTCAGGTAGATTTTGGCGCCGCCGAAATGCCGCGTCAGGCGCTCGGCGAAATAGAGCGGGCTCGGCCGGCCGACGTAATGCTCGAGGTAATGGTCGAGCTCCTTCTGGAACGAGGGGTCGGCGCGCGCCGCGCGATAGGCTTCCTCGACCGCCAGCACGAGCGGCATCAGGGTCTCGGCGACATAGCGCCCGCCGTAGATGCCGAAATGGCCGCGCTCGTCGGGGCCGCTGCGAAAACTGTTGGGGATCTGCGTCATGACGCCTCGATATGGGGCTCGGCCCCGCTGCCGCCACTCGCGGCATGCCGATTATAGCCGGAAATTTTGCCGCGACATTTGTTCGGGCTTGGGCGAAAATCGCGGCACGGCAAAGCGCGGGGGGATCGGGCGATGACACGGGTGGCGCGCCTGGCCGCGACGGTGCTCGCGGTATTTCTGCTTCCGGCTCTCGCCTCAGCCGACACGGCGCCGATGGCGAGCGCGCCGCTGCCGCCGCCCTACGTGCCGCCGCTGCCGCGGGAAAAGCCGACGCTGCCGGCGTCGCCGGCGGTGCGCCACCTCGTACCCCAGCCTAAGGCGCAGCCGACAGAAGAGCTGGCGAAAGTCCCGCGGCCGCAGCAAAAGCCGCAGCCGCCCCCGGAGGCGAGCCTCGCGAGCGGCCGTCCGTTGCCGCCCGCCTGGCGGCAGGTGCGGCGCCGGATGCCGCCGTGGTTCGCCGTCGGCGCGCCCCAATACCGGCGCTTCGCCAGCAGCACCCCGCCTTACGGCCCGCCGCCGCCCTACCGCTATTACCGTGACGGGCCCTACGCCTACGGCCCGCCCTACGGCTACTCGCCGCCGTACGGCCCCGGCTCCTGGCGTTAGCTTCTCGGAGGTCCAATAAGGCATGATCAAACGCTTTCACGCCCTCTATGTCGGGCAGGTCGCGCTCGACAACATCGGCCTCGAGGGCACGCCGGCGAACGAGCGGCGCTATTCGAGCGAGCGGCTGTCGGAAGTCTTCTTCACCGCCCGCGACGTCGCCCAACTGATGGACGACCTCGGCTATTACGCCTTCTGGACCGCCGAGCATCATTTCCAGCGCGAGGGCTACGAGTGCCTGCCGAACCTCGTCCAGCTCGGCCTCTGGCTCGCGACGCAGACGCGCCGGCTCAAATTCGGCTGCGCCTTCAACATCCTGCCGATGTGGCACCCGATCCGGCTCGCGGAAGACTACGCGATGGCCGACATCGTGACGGACGGCCGCGTCATCATGGGCGTCGGGCGCGGCTACCACACCCGCGAGGTCGAGACTTTCGGCGCGCCGCTGCTCGATACGGAGGCCAACCGCGACATCTTCGAGGAGGGCCTCCAGCTCCTCCTCGAATGCTTCAACGAGGAGGCGTTCCGCCACAAGGGCCGGTTCTTCGAATGCCCGCCCTCGGTCCCTTATCGCGGGTACCGGGTCGAAGAAATAACGATGGTGCCGCGCCCGAAGCATCTGCCGGTCGAGATCTGGATGCCGATCGCCAGCGGCCGGACGATCGACATGATGGCGCGCTACGGCCTGAAGGCGATGGTGACGCTCAACGGCGAGAAGATCCTCGACGACGTGGTGCGCGCCTTCCACGCCGCCTGTTTGA
>DASYYD010000283.1:0-15217 GCA_035934195.1 Allostellaceae bacterium
CAGTCCTCGCAGCGGTCGAGCGCCGCCCCGACCTCGGCCACGCCTGCATCCGTCAACACGGTCGCCGCCAGCTCGCGGAATTTCCCGCGGATCTCGGCTTCGGAAAAGGGTTCGTCGAAATCACCGCGGTGGCTGTCCCGCGCCCGCGTCGATTGCCGTCCATCGGCGAGGCTGACGGTGACGCGCGCCGGCTTCAAACGCGGCACGAGGGTGCTCATCGCCGGGTCCTCGACGACATCGACGCGGGCGCGCAATGCGGCGATCGCCGGGTCGGCGAGCGCGCTGTCGTCGAGCGCCGAAAAGCCCGCATTGCCGCGCACGACCATCGCCGCCGCGGCATGCGGCAGCGAATATTTCGCGGCGAAATAATTGGCCGGCTCGGGATTCTGCATGACCGAGGCGAAGCGGTAGGTCGCGACCTCGATGCGCGCGACCTCCTCCGGCTGCGGCCGCAGTTCGGCGAGGATCTCGCTGAGGCAATCGAGCGCCGGGTGGATCGGGTTGCAGCAGGCGTGGAGACGAAAATAGTTGCGCGTGATCTGCCAGCTTTCGCCGAGCGCCGCGCAGACGTTTTCGGGTGAAAAGCCGCTGCCGACGAGACTGCCGAGCGCCGTCTCGACCGCGTCCTCGCGCGCGGTGAAGCCGGCGCGCGCCAGCTCCGGCGCGAGCGCGCCGGCAAAACCGCTCAACCCGCCGGCGACATTGAGCGCGCTCGCCCCGGCGACCGCGTCGAGGTAGCTCGGCGTCAGGAGGAGCGTCGTCGCGATGCGCATCGTGCGGGCGGTGTCGGCCGCATCGAAGCCCCAGAGCCGCGCGCCGGCGGCGGCGGCGGCGAGGAGCGACACCTGACCGTTCTGGTGCGCCAGCGGGCGCGGCGTGAAGCCGCTCGCCAACCGCCCCGCGACCTCGTAGCCGAGGAGGAGGGCCGAGAGGATCTCGCGGCCCGTGCTCGCCCGCGCCTCGCCGGCCGCCAATACGGCCGGCAGCACCTGCATCGCCGCCTGCCCCGAGGCGAGCCGCAGCCCCTCGCACAATTCGATCGAGCGTCCGGCGATGCCGTTCAACAGCGCCGCCATCCGCGGCTCGGCGGTCGGCATGCCGCGGGCATAGACGGTGGCCGCGCCGCCGCTCGCCAGAGCGCGCGTCAACGCCTTCACTTCCGGCCGCTCGGACCCGGCGAGGACGACGCCCAGCGTGTCGAAGAGCACGAGCTTCGTGTGCTCCCGCACCGGCTGCGGCACGTCCTGCCAGCGTGCCGTTGCGACAAACTCGGCCAGACGCTCGATTTCCCGGCCCATGAGGCGCGACTCCGTGGGTGCTTGCGCTCTACTCTACGGCTTTGCCGGTCGAGGGAGGAAGGAGATGGAGCGCGTCGGCATCGCTTTCTCGGGCGGGCCCGGCCCGCGCGAGATCGTCGAGTGCGTCAAGCTCGCCGAAGGGCTCGGCTACGAATCGGCCTGGGTCGCCGAGGGGCATGGCGGCGACCAGTTCGCGATCCTCGCCGCCTGCGCCGCCGCGACCTCGAAGATCCGCCTCGGCACCGCGATTTCGAGCGTCTTCGTGCGCAGCGCCCCGACGATCGCAATGGCGGCGGCGAGCCTCGACGATCTGTCGGGCGGGCGCTTCAGCCTCGGGCTCGGCTCGAGCCACAAGGTGCAGGTCGAGAACGAGCACGGGCTCCGATACGAGAAGCCGCTGACCCGACTGCGCGAGACGGTCGAGATCGTCCGCGCGCTCTGCCGCGACGGCCGCGTCGGCCATTCCGGCGAGACGGTGCGGATCGCGGATTTCGAACTTTGGTTCGCGCCGCCGCGCCGCCGGATCCCGATCTACCTCTCGGCCGTCTTTCCGAAGATGACGGCGCTCGCCGGCGAGATCGCCGACGGCCTCATCCTGACGCGCAGCACGCTGGCGACCGCCGCCCTCGCCCGCCGCCATCTCGCCGAGGGCGCCGCGCGGGCCGGCCGCGGCCCAGGCGAGATCGCCGTCACCTCGCTCTTCCCGGCCGCCGTCGCCGAGAGCCGCCGCGAGGCGCTCGCCGCGCTGCGGCCGGGCCTCGCCTTCTACGCCGGCTTTTTCCCGCGCTACAATCGCCTGATGGCCGAGCACGGCTTTGCCGAGGAAGCGGCCGCGGTCGCCGCGGCCTGGTCGCGCGGCGACCGCGCGGCGGCGGAGCGCGCGACGAGCGACAAGATGATCGCGGCGACGAGCGTCGCCGGGACACCCGAAGAAGCGCGCCGACGGCTCGCGGCCTTGCGCCATTCGGGCATCGAGATGCCGATCGTCAGCCCCTATGCGCGCGGCCCCGGCGCCGGGGGCAAATTCGAGGCGGTCATCAGGGCCTGCGCGCCCGCTGCCGGAGAAAGAGGATGAGCCTGCCGCCGGGAAGCCGCTTCCATTTCGCCGGCGATTTCGACATCTGCCGCGTGCTCAACGGCATGTGGCAGGTCTCGGGCGCGCACGGGCCGATCGACCCCGAGCGCGCCCTCGCGGCGATGTCACGCCATCATGAGGCCGGGTTCACGAGCTGGGACCTCGCCGATCATTACGGGCCGGCCGAGGATCTCGTCGGCGAGTTCCGCCGCCGGCTCGGCGCCGAGCGCTCGGCCGAGATGACGGCCTTCACCAAATGGGTGCCCTATCCCGGGCGCATGAGCCGGGATGTCGTCGAGGGCGCGGTCGACCTCTCGCGCCGCCGCATGGAAGCCGCGCGCCTCGACCTCCTGCAATTCCACTGGTGGGAGTATGGCGACGAGCGCTATGTCGATGCGCTCCAACACCTCGCCGATCTCGCGGCCGAGGGCAAGATCCGCCATCTCGGCCTCACCAATTTCGACACCGAGCGTCTCGCCGCGATCACCGCGCGCGGCATCGCGATCGTCTCGAACCAGGTGCAATATTCGCTCGTCGACCGCCGGCCCGAGCAGCGCATGGCCGCCTGGTGCGAAGCGCACGGCGTGACGCTCCTCGCCTACGGCACGCTGCTCGGCGGTTTGCTGTCGGAGAGATATCTCGGGCGCGCGGAGCCGGGGCGGGCCGCGCTCGACACCGCCTCGCTGCAGAAATACAAGCGCATGATCGACGCCTGGGGCGGCTGGGCGCTCTTCCAGGAATTGCTCGCGGCCCTCGAGGCGATTGCCGACAAGCATCGCGTCGGAATTGCCAATGTCGGCATCCGCTATGTCCTCGACCAAAGGGCGGTCGCCGGCGTCATCGTCGGCGCCCGGCTCGGGATTGCCGAGCACATCGCCGAGAATGCCCGCAGCTTCGGGTTCGCGCTCGACGCCGAGGATTTCGCGCGCGTCGAGGCCGTGCTCGTCCGCGCGCGCGACCTGATGCGCGCGATCGGCGATTGCGGCGACGAATACCGGTAGCGGCGATCGACCAGGGTCGGGCGAGCTGCTAGCGGATCGGCAGCTCTTCGACGCCGGCGCGGGCGCAGTCCTCGTCCTGCTGCGAGGTGCCGCCGCCGACGCCGCAGGCGCCTTCGACGATGCTGTTTCTGAAGATCGGCACCGCGCCTTGGCCCAGGATCATGTGGCCGCCTTCGGCTGCAACGATGCCGCGCGGGGTCGGCTGGTCGGCGCGCGGCGTCAATTCGCCGCTCGCCCGGCCGAAGGCCGCCGAGGCCACCGCTTTGCCCTGGCTGCCATAGGCGCTCGCCCAGATCGCGCCGTCCATCCGCTGCAAGGCGATGAGGCGCCCGCCGGCGTCGCACACCGCGACGCTGATTTTTATGTTCAGCTCCTCGGCCTTCTTGATGGCGCCGCGAATGATGCGGTTGGCTTCTCCCAGCCTCAGTGGCATCGGTCGTCTCCTGCGCGAAAGATTGCTACCCGTAGCGCAGCCTATTACAACCCGCGCCATCGTGCACGATGGCCAAATCGGCGGACCCATGGGGGAATGGATCGAGACCTATCGCGGCATCGTTGCGCCGTGGGAGTGCGACGTCACCGAGCACTTCACGGTCGCCTATTATTTCGACCGGCTCGCCGTCGCGGCGGCGCTCGCCGCGAAGGCGCTCGGCCTCGTCGAGCCGGCGCGCGGCAGCGTGCGGCTCGATCTGCGCTTTGTGCGCGAATTGCGCGCCGGCGCCAGCTTTCACGTCGAGAGCGCGCCGCTCGCGATCCCGGAGGACGGAGTTCGCCTCGCGCACCGTTTCGTCGATTCGGCGAAGGGCGAGAGCGTCACCTGGGTCGAGCAGGAATTGGCGCTCTCCGCGCTGCCGCCGGAATTGCGCGCCGATCTCGAGCGCCGCATCGTGCCCTGGGAAGGGCCGCCGATCGAAACCCGCCCGGTGCCGGCGACCCGCCGGGGGTTCTTCCCGACTTCGCGCGACCGCGTGCGGCCGGCCGACCTCGACGAGAGCGGCCATCTCTCGCTCGCCGGGTTTGTGCATCGCTTCACGGCGGGATGCATTCAAGGCTTGGCGGCGATCGGGCTCAGCGCCGAATACATGCACGAGGAGCGCCGCGGCTACTCGACCTTCGAATTGAAGCTCGCGATCGACAAGGCGCCGCGGCTCGGCGACGCGGTGCTGGTCGAGACCGGCATCCTGCATCTGGGGAATTCGTCGGTGCGTTTTCTGCACGCGATGGTGAACCCCGAGAGCGGCGAGGAATTCGGCCGGCTCGGACAGTTCGGCGTGCAGCTCGACCTCGACGCGCGCCGGCCGGCGGCGCTGCCGCCGCAGTTCAGGGCGCGCGCCCAGGCGCTCATGATGAACGGGTCTTAGGGGAATCCTATGAAGCTCGATTATTCACGCGTTGTCGGCGTCGCGGCCGCGCTCGCCACGCTCGGCGGATTTGCCCTCAACGGTGCGGCGGCGGCGGGCGGCTTTTCGCTGGCGAGCCTCAACGGCAGCTATGCCGCGATCTTCTCCGGCGAGGTGCCGAACGGCAGCGGCTCGCTCCCGATGCTCGGAACCGGCGTCTTCATCGCCGACGGCAAGGGCCATTTGCGCGGCCGCGAAACCTACACGCTCGGCACGGCCGTTTGCGAAGCAAAGGTAAGCGGCACCTACAGGGTCGAGCCCGACGGCCGCGGCACCGCCGCCCTCGACTTCACCGCGCTGACCAAGGGCTGCGCGAGCGGCAGCTATACGCAAAGCTTGGTGATCGCCCGGCGCGGCTCGCTCGTGCTGCTCGCCAATACCAACGGGCAGCGGATCGAGGAAGAGTGGCATCGGCAGTGATGGCTACAGCGGCCCGAAGGCGGGCGGCGGGATGCGGCGCCGCGAGGCAGCCTCGTAAGCCGCGGCGATTTCGATCAGCCCGTCCTCACGGCCCGGCTCGGCGCGGAAGACCAGCGAGAACGGCAACCCCGGCGCGGCGATCGTCGTCGGCAGTTCGGACGGGGCCGGCACATAGCGCTGCCGGTCCTCGGAGAGCTTGAAGACCGGGTCGTAAACGGTGCGCACATAGCCCGCCGGGACGAGGATTTCGGTGAGCCCGGCATTGGGGCCGTAGAAGGTTTCGAGGCGCAGGTTGGAGGGGCCGGCCTGCGGATCGTGGGCGCCGCCGATCTTGGCCGGCGGCAGCGGCGTATGGAGGCGCACCAGCGCATCGAGACGGTTCTCCAGCATCACCATCATGTCGAGCCGGCGCAACAGTTCGCGCAGCATGATGCGCTCGTCCACCCCTTGCCGGCCGCCCAAGGGATTGCGCGGATCGGCGACTTCTTCCCAATTCTTGAAGCCGACGCGGCCATCCTCGCCCCAGAATTTCGAGCGCCGGTTCAGCTCCGCGAAATCGACGAGGCTCTCGCGGAAGCCGCGGGCCTGCCAATCGGCGGCGCGCCGCGCCAGGTATTGCGGGACGTGAAAGCGAAAGGCCATCGCCAGCTCCTGGTGCTGGATCGTGGCGATGTCGAGGTTCGCGGGCGCCGCGATGCGGCCTTCCGCCAAGAGCACGCAGTAATCGATCGGCGCCAGATCGCCGCTGCCGAAAGTCTTGCCCGGCCGGAACTCGGTCGGCCGGATCGCCGCCGCGAATTCCGCGAAGACGGGCTCTCCGTCCGGCCCGAGACGGAACAACAGGTCCGGCATGAAGACCGGCACGAGGCGGGCGAGCGACCGCCGGAAATCGGGCGCCATCTGTTCGATCTCGCGGTCGGGCCGCCACTGCGGGTCGGCGGATTCGACGAGGCTCGCGCCGAGCCGGCGGCCCAGCACCTCCTTGATCTCGGCCGCGGCGGCGGCGCAGATCGCCTCGGTCGATTTCTCGCCCGGGCGCACCAGCATCGACTCGCGCACGATGCCGATGCGCCGGCCTTTGAGCGCCCCCGGCATGCCCGAGGCGCGGGCGTGGCGGGCGTACCCTTCGGCCAGCACCGAGGCGCGCGGCACTGTCGTATAGGGGTCGCGCGGGTCGTAATACCCCTGGTCCGCATTGCGCAGCGCGTCGAGGATCTTGGCGGCGTCTGCGAGGGTGCGGGCGAGAATGCCGGTGCGGTCGCAATAGATGTCGGCGCCGATCGCGCCGCCGTTGAAGCTCAACAGCGACTTGTGCGGCAGGATCAGCGCCACCGCATTGTGGTTGGCGGGGCCGCGGCAGGAGGCGCGCGTCTCCTCGCCGAGGCTCGCCATGACGAGGTTGGCGCCGACCGAAACGCCCGAGCCGGAGGACGAGCCGAGCGAGGCCGCACGCGTCGTGTCGTAGGGGTTGGCCGGATTGCCGGCCCAGCTGCTGCGCTGATAGCCGAGCGTCGAGGGCAGCACCCGGTCCGGCTTGTGCCGGCCGCCCGGATTGCCGGCGCGGCCGTTGTATTCGGTGCAGACGGCCTTGGCGAAGATGATCGCGCCCTTGTTGCGCAATTCCTCGACGAGCACATGGTCGCGCGCCGGGAAATCGATGTCGTAGGCGGCGTCGCCCCCGGCGGTCGTGCGCATGTCCTTGGTGTCGAACGGATCCTTGAACGAGAACACGACGCCGTACATCGGCATCTCGTCGATGGGCGGATCGCGGCCATAGCGCGCGTCGAGCTCGGCGGCGCGCTCGAGCGCGTCGGGGAGCCGGCGGAAATGCTCGCAGACGGGCGGCGCGCCCGGCGGCAGCGGCCCCAGGGAGGGATGCCGGTCGAACTCGCCCTTGCAGGTGACCGAGCGTTCGCCGCGGATGTTGAGGGTGGCGAGCGCGTTCAGCTGCCCGGCTTGCGGTTTCCCCGCGACCATGCCGTATTGCTGATGAGCCTCGGGGTCCGACGCGGTCCTCTCCATCCGGCCCCATTCGAGGGGCGGCCCCTCATAGTTGTCGAGATCGGGGAAGATCGCGGCGGCCGCGACGGTCTCGCTCGGGAAGGCGAGCGGGGCGCCGGCGCGCACCGCGCCCGGCCCCGGCGCGACGGCGGCGCCGTCGGCCGTGACGAGGAGGCTCGCGACGCCGTTATAGGCGCGCGCGCGCCCGAGATAGCCGCGCACCACCTCGAGGCAGGTGGTTTTGCCCGCGCGGATCGCCGCATGCAGTTCGTCGATCGTCGCCTCTTCGAGGCGGAACCGGCCTCTTCCGTCGCCGTTTTCCTGCGCCATCGCGCGCTCCTTTCGATCGCGCGGCCGTGAAGACCGGGCGCGAGTTGCCGGCTTGACTTGTGCCCCCGAGGCCGGCAGGTTCGCCGCCCATAATACGGGCGGCGCGTTCGGGGAGGATAGCGGTGTCCTGGGCAGAACAGCGGAGGGGCCGCGAGTGACGGGCGAGCCGCTCCTCGACGTGCGCGAGGTGGCGCTCGGCTTCGGCGGCATCGTCGCTCTCGACGGCGTCTCCTTCGTTCTCGAGGAGGGCCAGATCCTCGGTCTGATCGGCCCGAACGGCGCCGGCAAGACGACCCTCTTCAACTGCCTCTCCCGGCTCTACACGCCGAGCCGCGGCGACATACTGTTCGCCGGCCATTCGCTGCTGTCGCGTTCGCCCTATCGCATTGCCGAGCTGGGCATCGCGCGCACCTTCCAGAACCTCGCGCTCTTCCATCAGCAATCGGTGCTCGACAACGTCCGCATCGGCGGCCATGCCCGCAGCCGCAGCGATTACCTGAGCGACGTGCTGCGCCTGCCGTGGGTGCGCCGGCAGGAGCGCACGCTTTCCGACGCCGCCTGGGCGCTGCTCGAATTGCTCGACCTCGAAGACGTTGCGCAGGAGGTCCCGGAAGGGCTCTCGCTCGGCACCAAGAAGCGCGTCGAATTGGCGCGCGCGCTTGCCGCGCGACCGAGGCTATTGCTGCTCGACGAGCCGGCCGGCGGTCTCAACCACGAGGAAGTCGCCGATCTCGGCGCGCTGATCCGCCGCATCCGCGACACCCAGCATGTGACGGTGCTGCTCGTCGAGCATCACATGGGCCTCGTGATGTCGGTGTCCGACACGGTCGTGGCGCTCGATTTCGGGCGCAAGATCGCCGAGGGCACGCCGGCCGAGGTGCAGGAGGACGACGCGGTGATCCGCGCCTATCTCGGCAAGTCCAAGGACCATCGGCAATGATGGTCGAGGTCGAAGGCCTGCATGCCTATTACGGCCAGAGCGAAGCGCTGCACGGCCTCGACTTCGCGCTGCCCGAGGGTGGCATCGTCACGCTCTTGGGGGCGAACGGCGCCGGCAAGACGACGACGCTCAGGGCGCTGTGCGGCATGATCAGGACGACCGGCGAGATCCGTTTCGACGGCAAGCCGATCGCCGGGCGCGCCACCGAGGACATCGTGCGCCTCGGCATCGCGCATGTGCCGGAGGGGCGCGGCACCTTCGTGCGCATGTCGGTCGAGGAGAATCTGCAGCTCGGGGCGATGAGCCGGCGCGACCGCGCCGGCATCGCCCGCGACATCGAACTGGTGTACGCGCATTTCCCCCGCCTCCGGGAGCGGCGTCGCCAGCAGGCCGGGACCCTCTCCGGCGGTGAGCAGCAGATGCTCGCGGTCGGCCGCGCGCTGATGCTGCGGCCGCGCCTGATGCTGCTCGACGAGCCGTCCTTTGGCTTGGCGCCGCGCACCGTCGAAGAGCTGTTCGCGATGTTGCGGCAGGTCAACCGGGAAGCGGGCGTCGCCATGCTGATCGTCGAACAGAACGCGACGCTGGCGCTCGAACTGGCCGAGCACGCCTATCTGATCGAAACCGGCCGCATCGTCATGGACGGGCCGTCCGAGGCGGTCGGCGCCGACGAGGGCGTGCGCCGCGCCTATCTGGGGTATTGAGCATGGCCAAAATCACTCCTCGTCATTGCGAGCGCAGCGAAGCAATCCGGATAGCTTCGTCGGCCTGCCGCCTTCTCGCCATGACGGCGAGAACACGGCGCACGGTGTGAGGCCGAGATGCAACTCCTGCTGCAGCAGATAATGGCCGGCCTCGCCAACGGCGCGATCTACGCGCTCGTCGCGCTCGCCGTCGTGATGATCTACCAGGCGATCGACCATCTGAATTTCGCGCAAGGCGAGATGGCGACCTTTTCGACCTTTCTCGCCTGGCAGCTGATCGCCTGGGGGATGCCCTATTGGGTGGCCTTCGCCGGCTCGGTGATCCTGTCCTTCATCGGCGGCATCGCGATCGAGCGCATCCTGTTCAAGCCGCTGCACCACGCGCCGATCCTGGCGAGCCTCGTCGGCTTCATCGCGCTCTTCAGCATCCTGAACAGCGGCGACGGCTATCTGTGGAACTATACGATAAAGACCTTTCCGACCCCGTTCGGCAACCGGCCGCTGTTCGGCAGCACGCTGATCGACACGCACGAGGCCGGCATGATCTCGGTCAGCGTGCTGCTGCTCGTCATCCTTTATCTCTTTTTCCGCGGGACCCGGCTCGGCCTCGCGATGCGCGCCGCCGCCGCCAATCCCGACTCGGCCCGGCTCGTCGGCGTCCGGGTCGGCTGGATGACGGCGCTCGGTTGGGGCATGGCGGCGGCGATCGGGGCGGTCGCCGGCATGCTGATCGCGCCCGTCGTCTTCCTCGAGCCGAACATGATGCTGGGCGCGCTCCTCTACGGCTTTGCCGGCGCCGTCCTCGGCGGCTTGACGAGCCCGGGCGGCGCCGTGCTCGGCGGCTTCGCCGTCGGCGTCATCGAGAATCTTGCCGCCACCTTCGTTCCCTATGTCGGGCGGGACCTGAAGCTGACGATTGCGCTGCTGCTGATCGTCGCCGTGTTGATGGTGCGGCCCGCCGGCCTCTTCGGCCGCAGCGCGGTGAGCCGGGTATGACGACGCCGCAAGAGAATACGGTGACGCTCGCCGCCGGCGGGCGGGAGCGCAGCGCCGGAGCCGCGGCCTGGCCGGCGCCCCGCCGCTGGGTGCTGGCGGGCGCCGTTGCGATCGCCTTCGTGCCGCCTTTCGTCTTTCACGGCTTCGTCATCTTCCAGCTGACCCTGGTGATGATCTACGGCCTCGCGATCCTCGGTCTCAACCTGTTGACCGGGTTCAACGGCCAGTTCTCGCTCGGGCACGGCGCCTTTTACGGGCTCGGCGCCTATGTCACGGCGATCATGATGCAGCGCTGGGGTGTCGCCTATTACTGGACCCTGCCGGCGGCCGGCGGCGTCTGCTTCGCGGTCGGCTTTCTGTTCGGCCTGCCGGCATTGCGCCTGCAGGGCCTCTATCTGGCGCTCGCCACCTTCGCGCTCGCCGTCGCGCTGCCGCAGCTCCTGAAGTTCCATGGGGTCGAGAGCTGGACCGGCGGCGTGCAGGGCATCGTCGTCGACCAGCCCGATGCGCCCGCCTTCCTGCATATCGACGCCGACCAATGGCTCTATTATTTCACCCTCGCCGTGGTGCTGGTGATGTTCGCCGGCGCCGCCAATCTGGTGAAGAGCCGCAGCGGACGCGCCATCATGGCGATCCGCGATCACCCGACCGCGGCGAGCGCGATGGGCATCAATGCGCCGCTCTACAAGACGCTGACATTCGGCGTCAGCGCGTTCTATACCGGGATCGCCGGCGCGCTCGGCGCGCTCGCCGTGCAGTTCGTCGCGCCGGACAGCTTCAATTTCCTGTTGTCGATCTCGTTCCTCGTCGGGCTCATCATCGGCGGCATGGGATCGCTGCCGGGCTGTCTCTTCGGCGGCCTCTTCGTGCTCTACGTGCCGAACATCGCCGAGAGCGTCTCGCGGGGATTGGCGGGCGCCGTCTATGGCGTCATCATGCTGCTCGTCATCTTCGTGATGCCGTCGGGGGCCGCGGGTTTCACGCGGCTCGCCCTGGCGCGGCTGTCGCGATCGCGCAATCGTCAACCACCGGCCCAGCGGTAGAGCCGGCTCTCTAGGGAGATCGCCATGAAACAACTGACCCGCCGTTCGATCATCGCCGCCGCGCCCGCTGCACTGGCCCTCGGGGTGGTGCCGCGGCCGGCCCGCGCCGCCAAGTACGCCCCGGGAGTGACCGCAAAGGAGATCAAGATCGGCAATACCTGCTTCTACAGCGGCCCGGCCTCGTCCTACGGGACGATCGGCCGGGCGATGGCCGCCTATTACAAGATGGTCAACGACCAGGGCGGCGTGAACGGCCGCATGATCGACTTCATCTCCTACGACGACGCCTATTCGCCGCCGAAGACCGTCGAGATGACGCGCAAGATGGTCGAGCAGGACCATGTTTTCCTCGATGCCGGCCCCTTGGGCACGCCGACCAACAGCGCGATCTGGCACTACATGAACCAGAAGAAGGTGCCGCAGCTGTTCGTGTCGACCGGCGCCAGCAAGTGGAACGACCCGAAGGGCCATCCCTGGACGATCGGCTGGCAGCCCAATTACCACATGGAAGGGCTGCTCTACGCCGCCTTCGCGCTGAAGCAGCAGCCGAGCGCCAAGGTCGGCGTGCTCTATCAGGACGACGATTTCGGCAAGGACTATCTGCGCGGCGTCAGCGACGGGCTCGCCAAGGCGCATCTGAAGGTCGTCGTGGCGGCGAGCTACGAGACGACCGACACCACCGTCGACTCGCAGGTGCTCGCCATGAAGTCGGCAGGATGCAATGTCTTCATGAACACCGCGATCCCGAAATTCGCCGCGCAGGCCATCAAGAAGGCGGCCGAGATCGAGTGGAAGCCGGTGCATGTCCTGAGCAGCATCGGCGCGTCGGTTGCGGCTACCCTGAAGCCGGCCGGCTTCGAGAACGCCAAGGGCCTCGTCTCGGATTTCTACCTGAAGGACCCGACCGATCCGCAGTGGAAGAACGACGCCGGCTACAAATGGTGGATCGGTTTCATGGACAAGTATTATCCGAAAGGCGACAAGACCGACGCCGGCAATGTCTACGGGCCTTCGAACGCGGCCACGATCGTGCAGGTGCTGAAGCAGTGCGGCGAAGAGCTGACGCGCGAGAACGTGATGCGGCAGGCGGCAAACCTGCACAATTTCACGCTGCCGATGCTGCTGCCCGGCATCACGATCAACACGAGCCCCTCGGATTTCGCGCCGGTCAAGCAGGTGCAGATGGCCCGCTTCGACGGCAAAGCGTGGCGGCTGTTCGGCCCGCTTCTCGGCAGCGCGGTCGGCTAGCCGAAGCCGCCGCCTCGTCCGGCCGCCGTCGCCCGACGGCGGCGGCCGCCGGGTCGCCGCGCCGAGGCAGGCCGCGCGCGGACCGCCGGGTCGCGGCGATGTCATGATGCGCGCGGTGCGGCTCGTGTTGATCGCGGCGGCTGCCATCGCCCTTCTCCTCGCGGCCGGGTTCGCCTATTTCGTCGCCGGCGGGCACTGGCAGCGCGCCGACACGGCGCCGGCGACCGACGCGATCGTCGTCCTGACCGGCGGCAGCGGGCGGCTGGAGAGCGGGTTCGCGCTGCTGCGCGAGGGCAAGGGCAAAAAGCTCTTCGTCTCCGGCGTCAACCGGCGCGTCGACCTCGCCGAGTTGCTGCGCGCGTCGCGGATAGCCGCCGCGGGCGCCGCCTGTTGCGTCGTCCTCGGGCATCACGCCGACAATACCCGACAGAATGCGGTCGAGACGGCCCGATGGATGCGCCAGGAAGGGTATAAGAGCCTGCGTCTCGTCACCGCCTGGTACCACATGCCGCGCAGCCTCTTGGAATTCGCCCGCGCGATGCCGGACATCGAGATCCTCCCGCATCCGGTCTTTCCCGAGGAATTCAAGCCGGCGCGCTGGTGGAGCGAGCGCGGCAACGCGCTGTTGGTGCTGCGCGAATACGGCAAATACCTCGCGACGCTCTTCCGCCCGCTGGTTCCGGAAACCGGGCGGGCGGCCCGCGGCCGTGACGCCGCAGGTTCATCGGCCACCGATCGCGCCGAAGCCGGGCCGTCGCAATGAGCCGGCTGCGGGCCGTCGCCTTCAATTTGCTCTTCATTGCCTGGACGCTGCTGATCGGAACGGTGGCGCTGCCGTTTCTGCTCGCGCCGCGGCGCGCGGCGATGGCTTTCGGCCGCTGGTGGGCGATGAGCGTGCTCGCCCTGCTCGAGGCCGTCGTCGGGCTCGGCCATGAGATCCGTGGCGTGGACCGCCTGCCGAAGGGCACCTACATCCTGGCGATGAAGCACCAGTCCGCCTGGGACGCGCTGATCCTGCCGATCGTGCTCGGCGACCTGGCGGTCGTCGTCAAGCGCGAGCTGTTGTGGCTGCCGATCTACGGCTGGTACGCGCGGCGCGCCGGCTCGATTGCGGTCGACCGCAAGGCCGGCGCCGCCGCATTGCGCGCGATGGTGGCGGCGGCGCGCAAGGTCGCCGCCGAGGGACGTCCGATCGTCATCTTCCCTGAAGGCACCCGCACGGCGCCGGGGACGCGGCTGCCTTACCATCCCGGTGTCGCGGCCCTCTATCAGGGACTGCAGCTGCCGCTCGTGCCGGCGGCGGTCAATTCGGGGCTCTATTGGGGGCGGCGCAGCTTCTTGAAGCGGCCCGGCCGCATCATCCTCGAATTTTTGGACCCGATACCGCCCGGCCTGCCGCGCCGCGCCCTGATGGAAGAGCTCGAGACGCGGATCGAGAGCGCGACGGCGGCTCTGGAGCGCGAGGCGGAAGGCGGCGAGCGCCTCGACGATCTGGCCAGCGAACGAAAAAAGAACTACATTTCCTCCCAGGAGGAATGACGCGTCATGGCCACCGTCGCCGCGATCTCGCAGCAGATCTGGGACATGAAATACCGCCTGAAGGGCGCTTCGGGCGAGCCGCTCGACAAGACGATCGAGGACACCTGGCGGCGGGTGGCGGACGCGCTTGCCGCGGTCGAGCGCGACCCCGCGCCGTGGCGCGAGCGCTTTTACGCCGCGATGGAAGATTTCGCCTTCCTGCCGGCCGGGCGCGTCGTCGCCGGCGCCGGCACCAAGCGCTCGGTGACGCTGTTCAACTGCTTCGTCATGGGGCAGATCCCGGACGACATGGGCGGGATCTTCGCGCATCTGCGCGAGGCGGCGCTGACGATGCAGCAGGGCGGCGGCATCGGCTACGATTTCTCGTCGCTGCGGCCGCGCGGCGCCCCGGTCAAGGGGGTCGGCGCCGACGCCTCGGGGCCGCTCTCGTTCATGGACGTGTGGGACGCGATGTGCCGCACGATCATGTCGGCCGGCTATCGCCGCGGCGCGATGATGGCGACCCTGCGCTGCGACCACCCCGACATCGAGGCGTTCATCGAAGCGAAGCACGAGCCCGGGCGCTTGCGGATGTTCAACCTCTCGGTGCTCGTCACCGACGCCTTCATGCAGGCGGTCGAGGAGAACGCGCCGTGGCAGCTCGCCTTCGACGGCACGGTGTGGAAGGTGCTGCCGGCGCGCGAGCTGTGGGACAAGATCATGCGGGCGACCTACGCCTATGCCGAGCCCGGCGTCATCTTCATCGACCGCATCAACCGCTCGAACAACCTCTATTATTGCGAGACCATCACCTCGACCAATCCCTGCGGCGAGCAGCCGCTGCCGCCCTATGGCGCGTGCCTCTTGGGCTCGATCAACCTGGCGCGGCTCGTCCTCGACCCGTTCACGGATGCGGCGCGGCTCGACCTCGGCCGGCTCGCCCGGCTGGTGCCCGACGCCGTGCGCATGATGGACAACGTGATCGACGTGTCGCAATTTCCGCTGCCGCAGCAGCGCGAGGAAGCACTGGCCAAGCGCCGCATCGGGCTCGGCGTCACCGGGCTCGCCGACGCGCTGATCATGTGCGGGCTGCGCTACGGCTCGGCGAAGGCGGTGGCGGCGACCGAAACTTGGCTTTCAGCGATCGAACGCGCCGCCTATCTCGCCTCGGCGGCGCTGGCGGCGGAAAAGGGCGCCTTCCCGCTCTTCGACCGCGAGCGCTACCTCGCGGGCGAGCGGGTCG
>DASYYD010000382.1:0-4366 GCA_035934195.1 Allostellaceae bacterium
CAAAGAGGTTCCAGCCGACGCGGCTGCGCGCCGCCGCCGCACCGGTCGGCGGGATCTTGCGGCTCGCCGCCCAGGCGAGGAGCGAAACCGCGAGGAGCATCAGCGCGACGAGCAGCGGACCCTCGCCGAGCGTCACCGCGACGCCGGCGATCGTGCCGAGGAGGATCGCGAGAAAGGTCCCGGCCTCGACGAGCGCGTTGCCGAGCAGCAGCTCGTGCGGCAGCAGCAGGTCGGGCAGGATCGCGTATTTGAGTGGCCCGAAAAACGCCGCCTCGACCCCCATGACCGTCAACAGCGCGAGCAGCGCCGCGACGCTGCCCATCAATACGAAACCCGCCGCCGCCAGCATCACCGGGATCTCGACGAGCTTGACCAGGCGGATCAGCCAGGCCTTGTCCCGCTGGTCGGCGATCTGCCCGGCGGTCGCCGAGCACAGGAAGAACGGCAGGATGAAGAGCCCGCCGGCGAGCGGAATGACGATTTCGGCCGAGAGCGCCCCCGTTGCGCCGGCGCGATAGGCGACGATCAGGACGAGCGCGTTCTTCAGCGCGCTGTCGTTGAAGGCCGAGAGGAACTGCGTCCAGAAGAGCGGCCAGAAGCGCCGCGCCGAGATCAGTGCCGCCACCCCGCCCGCCGCGCTCTCGGCGGCGGGTTTGCCGGACCCCTGCGCTTCCCGTAATTTCGCCGCCATGAACCCTCGCGAGGACGAGCTGTCGCATTTCGGGGCCGCGCCCGGCTGGCGCTTCGGGATCCGCCACCGCGTCCGCTGGAGCGAGTGCGACCCGTTCGGCCACGCCAACCACCGCGCCTATTTCGAATGGTTCGAGGAAGCGCGCAACCGCTATCTCGAAGCGGTCGGGCTGCCGCCGCTGTCCGCCGCGACGCCGGGGCCGGTCATCGCCGAGACCGCCATCCGCTACCTGAAGCCGCTCGCCTATGGCGAGGAGGTCCTCGTCACCGCGCGCAGCCTGCGCCTGGGGCGCACCAGCTTCGAGATGGAATATGCGGTGTGGCGCGACGGCCTCGTCGCGAGCGGGCGGGCGAGCCTCATCCTCCTCGTCAACGAGAGCGGCGAGAAAACGCCGCTCGGCCGCGAATTGCGCGCCGCGATCCGCGCCCTCGACCCCGATTGCCGAGATGGAGCGGGCCCATGAAGCGCGTCGTCCTCGTCGTCTGCGACAGCCTGCGCCGCGATCTGATCACGGCGCGGGACGCGCCCTTTCTGACCGATTTCGGCCGCCGATCGGCGCGCTTCGAGGAACATCGCAGCGTCTTCCCCTCGACGACGCGCACCAGCGCCGCCTCGATCGCGACCGGCTGCCTGCCGGCGCGGCACGGGCTGCTCGGCAACACGATGGCGCTCGACGAGGGCGAGGGGCTTCGATGCCTGTCGGTCGGCAAGCCCGATTTCCGCGACCGGCTCTATCGCGCGACAGGCCGCACGCTGCATCGCCCGAGCCTCGCGGAGCGGGTAGCGGGCGCCGGCGGCACGGCGCTCGCCTTCTCGAACGTCTCGCCGGGGGCGGCTTACTTCCTCGATCCCGACGGGTTCGGCTGGGTCTACAACGCGGCCGGCAGCTTCGGCCCCGGCCGGCGGCCGCTGCCGCCCGAGGAAGGTGTGGCGGTCGAGAAGGGCGCGGCGGGCGACACCGCGATGACCGAGCGGTTCTGCGCCGAGGTGCTGGGCGAGCGGCAACCGCCTCTCGCCATTCTGTGGCTGTCCGAGCCCGATTACACCGGCCATTCTTCGCCGCTCGGCTCGCCCGCCCATCGCCGCGCCATCGCCAGCGCCGACGACAACGTTCGCCGCGTCGCCGAAACGGTCGATCGGCTCGACCCCGCGGGCGAGGAGATCCTGTTTCTCGCCGGCTCCGACCACGGCATGGAGACGGTCGATCGGACGATCGACCTCGACGGGCTGCTGATCCGGGCGGGGCTGAAGCGCGGCCCCGGCTCCCCGGACGTCGTCATCGCCCCGAACGGCACGGCGGCGCTGCTTTATTTCGCCGAACCGCAAGGCCCGCTGGTCGCCGCAGCGGCGCGGTTTCTTCGACGCGAAGACTGGGTCGGGCGGAGTTTTGTCGGCGCGGAGCTGGCGTCCGTCGGGCTGCCGACGGATCGGCATCTGCGAATCGCGGTGACGCTCGCCGCCGACGGCCGCTCGAACCCGCACGGCGTCGCCGGTACCGGCCATATCGTGCGCGACGCGCTCGAGCCGAAGGAAGTCGCGGGCTTCGGCCAGCATGGCGGGCTCGGCGACAACGAGCAGCGGCCGTTCCTCTTCGTCCGCGGCGGCGGCTTCGCGCCCGGCGCCCGCCATGCCCGCTCCTCGCTGATCGACATCGCGCCGACCGTGCTCGCCCATCTCGGCCTGGAGGCGGCCGACATGGACGGCCGTCCATTGCCCTCGTCGGGAGATTGAGCTAGCTTAAGCTGGTCTATAGGAGATCTGCGGAATGCGCGAAATCGGCGCTTTCGAGGCCAAGAACAAGCTCGGCCAATTGCTCGATCTGGTCGAACGCGGCGAAGAGGTGGTGATCACCCGGCACGGCAAACCGGTCGCTCGCGTGGTAGCCGCGCGACCCCAGGTCAGCCCGGAGGTGGCGCGCGCCGCATTGCGCCGCATCCGCGAGCGGGCCGAAAAAAGCGGGTCGGGCCCCTTCGATTGGGAGGAATGGAAATCCTATCGCGACGAAGGCCGACCGTGAGCCTCG
The DNA here is from genome assembly GCA_035934195.1 of Allostellaceae bacterium. Taxonomy (GTDB): domain Bacteria; phylum Pseudomonadota; class Alphaproteobacteria; order ATCC43930; family CGMCC-115725; genus AP-15. The sequence continues at coordinate 2,715 of DASYYD010000382.1, forward strand.
TCCTCGACAGTTCGGCCACCTTGGCGTGGATCTACGCGGAAGAAACGACGGAGGCGATCCGGCGGCTGTTCGATCGCGTTGCCGAAGAAGGCGCTGCCGTGCCGGCACTCTGGCGACTCGAGGTGGCCAACGGCTTGGCCGTCGGCGCCCGTCGCGGCCGGATCGCTGCCGAGCGGGGCCGCGCCGCTCTCGCTGATCTCGCCATGCTGGATATCAGGGTCGATCCGCACACCGACGCGCACGCTTGGGGCACGACATTCGAGTTGGCCGAGCGTTTCCGGCTGACTGTTTACGACGCCGCTTATCTCGAGCTGGCGCAGCGGCGGGCTCTGGCCCTCGCGACGCTCGATGCGTCGCTGCGGCGTGCCGGCGCGGCGGTCGGCGTGAGCCTGCTCGGGGTCGATGGGTAGCGCCGTGGACCGGTGCGGCCCGATCTGCTAACCGTGCGCGATGCCGTTGACGCTCTACAGCTCGCTGACCCACCGCAAGGAGGCGTTCCAACCGCTCGATCCGGCGCGCGTGCGCATGTATGTCTGCGGCCCCACCGTCTATGACCGCGCCCATATCGGCAACGCGCGGGCGGTCGTCGTCTTCGACCAGCTCTACCGGATCTTGCGCGAGGAATACGGCGCCGAACATGTCGTCTATGTGCGCAACATCACCGATGTCGAGGACAAGATCATCGACGCGGCGCGCCGGAACAACGAGCCGATCGCGGCGCTGACGGCGCGCACCACCGCCGATTTCCATGCCGACATGGCGGCGCTCGGCGCGCTGCCGCCCTCGATCGAGCCGCTCGCCACCGAATACATCAGCGCGATGATCGCCCTGATCGAGCGGCTGATCGCCGCGGGCCACGCCTACGAGGCGCAGGGCCATGTCTTGTTTGCGGTCGCGACGGCGCCGGATTACGGCAAGCTCGCGCGCCGCTCGCGCGAGGAGATGCTGGCCGGCGCCCGCGTCGAGGTCGCGCCCTACAAGCGCGATCCCGGCGATTTCGTATTGTGGAAGCCGTCGCCGCCGGAGCTGCCCGGCTGGGAGAGCCCGTGGGGCCGCGGCCGGCCGGGCTGGCACATCGAATGCTCGGCGATGAGCGAAGCCAATCTCGGCGAGAGCTTCGACATCCACGGCGGCGGCCTCGACCTCATTTTTCCGCACCACGAGAACGAGATCGCGCAGAGCGAAGCCGCGCACCGAGGCCACGTGTTCGCGCGCGTCTGGATGCACAACGAGATGCTGACGGTCGACGGCGTCAAGATGTCGAAGTCGCTCGGCAACATCGTGACGGTGCGCGAGGTGCTCGAAAAAGGCGCGCCGGGCGAGGCGGTGCGGCTCGCCCTCTTGTCGACGCACTACCGCGACCCGCTCGACTGGACGGACGAGAAATTGCGCCAGGCGCGGGCGAGCCTCGACCGCTTCTATCGCGCGCTGAGCTTGCCGCGCGACCCCGTTTTCGAGCGCTTCGGCGAGGCCGAGGAAGCGCTGCGCCCGGTCAAAGAGGCGCTCGCGGACGACCTCAACACGCCGCTCGCCGTCGCCGGCCTGCACGAACTGGCCGGCGCCGTCAACCGCACCGCCTCGGATGCGGCGCGTTCGGCATTGCAGAATGCGCTGGAGCGCGGCGGGCGGCTGATGGGGCTCTTCGACAAGAA
>DASYYD010000329.1:0-6831 GCA_035934195.1 Allostellaceae bacterium
GCTGTTGCGAAAGCCGGGCGGGCCGCTCGTCGCGGCGGAACTGGCGACACCGGAGCCGGGGCACGGCGAGGTGCGCATCGAAATCGGCGCCTGCGCCGTCTGCCGCACCGATCTGCATGTCGTCGACGGCGAGCTGCCCGACCCGAAATTGCCGCTCGTGCCGGGGCATGAGATCATCGGCCGGGTCGTCGCGAAGGGCCCGGGCGCGTCGCGCTTCGCGCTCGGAGCGCGGGTCGGGGTGCCGTGGCTGGGGTGGACCTGCGGCGTGTGCGAATACTGCCGCGGGGGCCGGGAAAACCTGTGCGACCGCGCCCGCTTCACGGGCTACCGGTTGGACGGCGGCTATGCCGAGTTCACGCTCGCCGACGAGCGCTACTGCTTTCCGATCCCCGCCTCTTATTCCGATGTCGAAGCGGCGCCGTTGATGTGCGCCGGGCTCATCGGCTACCGCACCCTGCGGATGGCGGGGCCGGCCCGGCGGCTCGGCATCTACGGCTTCGGCGCGGCGGCGCACATCCTCGCGCAAGTGGCGCGCCACCAGGGCCGCCGCCTCTTCGCCTTCACCCGCGAGGGCGACCGCGCGGCGCAGGATTTCGCGCGGGCGCTGGGCGCCGAATGGGCCGGCCCCTCGACGGCCATGCCGCCCGAGCCGCTCGACGCGGCCTTGATCTTCGCGCCCGTCGGGGCGCTCGTGCCGCTGGCGCTAGCGGCCACGAAAAAGGGCGGCACGGTCGTCTGCGGCGGCATCCATATGAGCGACATCCCGGCCTTCCCCTATCGCCTCCTCTGGGAAGAGCGGGTGCTGCGCTCGGTCGCCAATCTGACACGGGCGGACGCCCAAGAGTTTCTCGCGCTGGCGCCGCGGGCGGGCGTCAAGACCGAAACCACGGTCTACCCGCTCGACCGCGCCAACGAGGCGCTCGCCGACCTGCGCGGCGGGCGCCTCAAAGGCGCCGCCGTGCTGGTGCCGTGAGGCCAGTGGGAATAAGATCATCGCAAAAGGGGGAAGGGAGATGAGGGCATCCGCGAGCACTTTGGGATTCGCCGCGCTGGCCGCACTCGCCGCGCTGCCGGCCGGCGCGCAGACGAGGAAGCCGCAGGACGGGGCGCTCCTCGCCCGCGGCCGCTACCTCGTCGAGATCGGCGGCTGCAACGATTGCCACACCGCCGGGTACACCCTCGCCCCCGGTAAAATCCCCGAAAGGGATTGGCTCCAGGGCAGCCCGCTCGGCTGGCATGGGCCCTGGGGCACCAGCTACGCGATCAATTTGCGGCTTCTGGTCAGCCGGCTGAGCGAGAAAGAGTGGGTCTATCTCGTGAAGACGATGCAGCCGAAGCCGCCGATGCCGTGGTGGGCGTTGCAGGCGATGACGCCCGGCGACCAGCGGGCGCTCTACGGCTTCGTCCGGCATCTCGGGCCGGCCGGCAAGGAGACGCCGGCGGACCTGCCGCCGGGCGCCGCCCCGCCGCCGCCCTTCGTCTCGTTTCCGATGCCGCCGCCCCCGTCGGCGGCGAAAAAGGGCTGACGGCAGCACCGAAAGTCCGGGAGGGAAAGATGAGGAGACGAACCGCGGCGATCATCGTCATGGCGGCGGCGGCATGGTGCCTGTTGCCCTCGGGCGCTTTCGCGGATGCGGGCGACGTGGCGAAGATCAGGGCGTTGGAAGCGCGCTTCACCGCCGCCTTCAACGCCAAGGATCTCAATGCCGTCATGAAGGTTTATATGCCGGGCAAGCCCCTCTTCGTCTTCGATCTCGTGCCGCCGCGGCAATATGTCGGCGCCGCGGCCTACCGCAAGGACTGGGAAGATTTCTTCGCCATGTTCAAGGGGCCGCTGAAATTCTCGATCAGCGAGCTGGCGATCACGGCCGGCCGGACGCTCGCCTTCAGCCACAGCGTGCAGCACGTCGCCGGGACCGACGCGAACGGCAAGCCGATCGATATTACCGCGCGCGTCACCGACGGCTATCGCAAGATCGGCGGCCGCTGGCTGATCGTGCACGAGCACGTCTCGGTGCCGGTCGACCTCGCCACCGGCAAGCCGGACCTGATGTCGAAGCCGTAAGCGCATTTAGGAGACGATCATGTTCGACAGCGGTCCGCGGGCGCACCCCTTCGAGCGGGTGCAAGTCAAAACCCTGGTTCTCGTCGTCGTCGCCCTGATGGCGGCCTATGTGCTCTATCACAACGAGAGCTTCCTCGTTAATTCGGCCGCCCCGGTGTGGAAGCATTACGCGCCCTTCAAATGGTGGCTCTTGGGGCACGGCCTCGCCGGCGTCAGCGCCCTGGTGCTGGCGCCGATGCAGTTCTCCGACCGGCTGCGGGCGCGCTTCACGAAGCTGCATCGGATAACAGGGCGCGTCTACGTCGCCGCCGCCTTCACCTTGGCGCCGCTCGGCGCCTGGATCCAGTATCTCGACGAGGCGCAGGGCGCTTCCTGGACGTTCACGGTCGAAACCCTGATGCAGGCGAGCCTCTTGATGATCACGACCGGCATCGGCTTCGTCTTCGCGATGAAGCGGATGATCCCGCAGCACCGGCAGTGGATGACCCGCAGTTACGCCGTCGCGCTCACCTTCCTCGAGATACGGGTCATTCTCGGCGTCACCGGCTGGGATACCCCGTTCAACTGGGAGATCGTCGAGACCGTCGTCATGGTGTGCGTCGGGTCGTCCATACTCGTCGGCGACATTGCGAACCAGGTCTACGAGTTGCGCTCGATGCGGGCGCGGCCGGCGCGGGCGCAGCGGCAGGCGGCGTGAACGGCGCCGCCGATGCCGCTAAGATCGCGCGGCAATCAGCGGAGGCTCTTTCGATGTCGCAGCACCACCATCTGCCGGCCGGTCCGGAGACCTGCCATTGGGGCTTCTTCGACGCGGCGCTGCCGCCGGTGCTGCGCGTCCGATCGGGCGACACGGTCAGCATGGAATGCGTCTCGGGCGGCGCCGACATCCTGCCCGAGGGCTCGGGATTCGAGATCCTCGCCGACCACCGCGCCGTCCTCGAAAAGCTGACCCCGAAGCTCGGCGCGCACATCCTGACGGGGCCGGTCGCGGTCGAGGGGGCCGAGCCCGGCGACGTCCTCGAGATCGAAATCCTCGACATCCAGCCGCGGCAGAATTGGGGCTATACGCGGGTGCGCCCGCTCGCAGGGACCTTGCCCGAGGATTTCCCGATCCGCCGCCTCTGGCATACGCGGATCGACCGGCAGCGCGGCGTCGCCACCCTGCCCTGGGGCGCCGAGATCGCGCTCGCGCCGTTCTTCGGCGTCATGGGCGTCGCGCCGCCGCCCGTCTACGGCGCCTGCAGCTCAATCCAGCCGCGCGAATTCGGCGGCAACATGGATCTGAAGGAACTCACTGCCGGGACGACGCTCTACCTGCCGGTATGGGCGCCCGGCGCCCTCTTTTCGGCCGGCGACGGGCACGGCGTCCAGGGCGACGGCGAAGTCTGCGTGACGGCCCTCGAAACCGCGCTCGCCGGCACTTTCCGCCTCAATCTGCGCAAGGATCTCGCCTTCGGCCTGCCGCGCGCCGAGACACGCACGCACCTGATCACGATGGGCTTCGACGAGGACCTCGACGACGCGGCGAAGACGGCGCTGCGAAAGATGCTCGATCTGATCGGCGAGCGGATGGGCCTCGCGCGCGAGGACGCCTACATGTTCGCGAGCCTCGCGGTCGATCTGCGCGTGACCCAACTCGTCGACGGCAACAAGGGCATCCACGCGATGCTGGATAAGCGCTACGCCGGATAGAGAGAGGGCGCGGGCGGGCGCCATTCGGCGACCTCGTCGAGCGGGACGACCGGGCGCGGCAGCCGCTGCCAGTCGAAGCGGCCGAGCATCGGCGAGGTGAGGCCGGGCAGATCGACTTCGACAATCTGTTCCGGATGGAAGAATTCGTCGAAGCCGCCGCGGAAATGCCCGCGCGACTTGACGGCGAGTGAGCGCGCGCGGGCGATGTCGAGCCCCAGCGTCTCGAAGAAAACCGGGTCGGCGCACTGCACCCGGCGCGACACGACGACGACCGTGACGCCGCCGATCGCGAGCGCCGCGGTCGGCCCCAACGAAAGGCGCGTGCCCTTGTAGATGCCGCGCCGGCCGACGCAATTGTCGTCGCCGAGCGCCGCGACGCGGGCTTGCACCTGCCAGGGCTCGGAGTAGATCGTCGTCTCCGCCCGATTGAAGCGGGCGGTGAAATGATAGTGGAGACCGTGCCGGTGCGCTTCCTCGGCGAGCGGCGGGTCGTAAATGATGCCGAACAGCGCGCCCTCGACCCCGGCCTCGTGAAAGCCGCGCAGCAGGCCCATCGTGTTGCCGCGCCCGCCGCCGCCCGGATTGTCGGCGACATCGGCGAAGCAGAGCGCCGGCAGCGACGGGTCGCGGCCGGCTGCGAGCGCCTTTGCGACCGCCTCGTCGAGCGGCGTCAGGCTCGGGTGGAAGCGTGCCCGGTTGCGCCAGCCGAATTCGGCGATTTCGCGGGCGAGCGCGGCGGCGGCCTCTTTGTTCCGGCGCGCCGTCACGACGACGCAGAGCCCGTTTTTCGCGCTGTCGGCATAGGCGAAGCCGCCCATCGCCGAGACGTTCATGATTTCCGGGCGCATGCGCTGCTGCCCCAGTTCGATCATCTCGGCATAGGGGCCGGCGGCGGTCAGGAGCGTCACGGTCGGCGGCACGATCGGCAGCCGCAGGAAGGCCCGCACCAGCTTTACGCCCGAAAGCATCTCGCGGATCGCGGCGGCCGCCTCGGCCCCGCGCTCGCGCGTGTCGAGATGCGGGTTCGTCCGGTAGCCGATGAAGGCATCGACCGCCTCGACCATGCGCTCGGAAACATTGGCGTGCAGGTCGAGCGTCGCGGCGATCGGCACGTCCGGCCCGACGATCCGGCGCACCGCCGCGAACAGGATGCCGTCGGGGTCGTCCTCCTCGGTCGTCACCGCCGCGCCGTGCTCGCAGATATAGACCGCATCGACCGGCAGCGCGGCTTCGAGCCCGCGCTCTATCCGATCGAGCAAGCGCAGGAAGAAGCCGTGCTCGACCGGCCCGTTCGGGCCCGCCTGCGCGAAGGCGATGCCGACCGGCCGCCACGGCCCGGCGCCGTCCATCGCGGCGACGAAGCCGGGGATCTCGCCGAGCATGCGCGGCGCCGGAAGGCGCGCCTCGGCGGCGATGTCGTCCCCGAAAAACTGCCCAAAATGGCGCTCGGTGGCCACGGGGGCGAATTTGTTGCACTCGATCGAAAAGCCGAGGATGGCGATGCGCGGCCCGGCGGCAGACATTCCGGATACCCTTATGTTGCCGTCGCATCCTAGGATAGTCTACGCCCGATCGCCACGCGGTCGCACGGGGAGGCACGCGATGCAGGCGCCGGAAACCCGCTACGCGAAAAGCGGCGATGTCCACATCGCCTACCAGGTGGTCGGCAACGGGCCGTTCGACCTTGTTTTCGTGCCCGGCTTCGTGACGAACCTCGATCTGATTTGGGAAACTCCAGCCTATGGGGAGCTGCTCCCCCGCCTCGCCGCGTTCTCGAGGCTGATCGTGTTCGATAAGCGCGGCACCGGCCTCTCTGACCGCATGGCCGGGATCGCGAGCCTCGAAGAGCGGATGGACGATGTGCGCGCCGTCATGGATGCGGCCCGCTGCGAGCGGGCGGCCCTGGTCGGCGTTTCCGAGGGCGGCCCGATGAGCCTGCTGTTCGCCGCGACCTATCCGGGGAGAGCGCGCGCGCTCGTGCTCTATGGCAGCTATGCGCGTCACCCAACGCTGTCGCGCGAGAATATTGGCGAGCACGTGGAACTGATCGACCGTCTGTGGGGCACCGGCGAATACATCGTGCGCTTTATCGCGCCGAGCAGAGCGGCCGACGAGAGCTTCCGGCGCCTCGTTGCCCGCTCCGAGCGGCTAAGCGCGAGCCCGTCGGCCGCCGCCGCGATCCTTCGGATGAACAGCGAGATCGACGCGAGCCACATCGTCCCGACGATCCGCGTGCCGACCCTGGTGCTGCATCGCGTCGGGGATCCGCGCGTCACGGTCGATGCGGGACGTTACCTCGCGACCCACATCCCCGGGGCGAAATACGTGGAATTGCCGGGAAACGACCACGGTCCCTACGGCATCGTCGACCGCATGGCGGATGAGATCGAGGAATTCCTGACCGGGACGCGAACCATAACAGAGCCCGACCGGGTGCTGGCGACGGTCATGTTCACCGATATCGTCGATTCGACGAAGCGCGCCGCCGAGATGGGCGACCGCGGCTGGCGCACCCTGCTGGAGCGGCACGACGAAGCGGCGCGGCACGAGATCGAGCGGTTTCGCGGCCGCGCGGTCAAAAGCCTCGGCGACGGCTTTCTCGCGACCTTCGACGGCCCGGCGCGGGCGGTGCGCTGCGCCGCCGCGATTTCAGCTTCGGTGCGGCCGCTCGGCATCGCGATCCGCAGCGGGCTGCACACCGGCGAGATCGAGATAAAAAAGGACGACATCGCCGGCATCGCCGTCCACATCGCCGCCCGCGTCGCCGAGATGGCGGGCGCCGGCGAAGTCCTCGTCTCGAACACGGTGCGCGACCTCGTTGCCGGCTCCGGCCTGCGCTTTGCCGACCGCGGCAGCCACGCCTTGAAGGGCCTGCCGGAGGCGCTGCGCCTCTACGCGGCCGAGGGTCAGTAGCGCGGCGGCGGCGGTCCCGGCGGCGGCGGTGGCGGAGCGGGTGTCGTCACCAGGCCGGTGACGGCGCCGGCCGCGCCGCCGACCCCGGCGCCGATCGCCGCGCCTTCCCAGCCGCCGACGGCGCCCCCGATCGCCGCGCCGGTGCCGGCGCCGATCAGCCC
>DASYYD010000330.1:0-2288 GCA_035934195.1 Allostellaceae bacterium
CTCGCCCATCTGCATCAGCGCGCCGCGCCGGCGGGCGTCGCGGAAGGCGGCGAGAACGAGGAGGCCGCCGGCGGCGGCGAACACGATATCGAGCAGCGCCGCGCCGACGAGATAATCGGCGCGGAAGACGTGGCTGAAGAGCACCGAGCGCATGCCTTCGAACACATAGGTCGAGGGGAGCGCCCAGGCGAAATGCTGCAGCCAAATCGGCAGCACCGAGACCGGGTAATAGACGGCGCTGACCGGCGCCAGCACGAAGACGGCGAGCCAGGCGAGGCTTTCCGCGCCCATGCCGTGGCGCAGGATGAGGGCGCAGATGGCGAGGCCCATCCCCCAGCCCATCGCCAAGAGCACAAAGAAGAAGCCGATAAGCGGCAGCCCGAGCGTGAAGATCGAGTAGTGGTAGAGCGGGATCGCCAGCAGCGCCGCCGGCGCGAGGCCCAGGACGACGCGGATGAGGCTCATCGCCAGCATCGCCAGCACCCATTCCCAGGGGCGCAGCGGCGTCGCGAAGAGATGCGCGAGATTGCGCGCCCACATCTCTTCGAGAAACGAGATCGAGAGGCCGAGCTGGCCGCGGAACAGCACGTCCCACAGCAGCACGGCGGCGAGCAATACGCCGAAGGCGCGGAACACGTAGCTGCTGTTCTGGTAGAGGAACTGGCTCATGAACCCCCAGATCAGCATCTGCAAGGTCGGCCAGTAGAACAGTTCGAGCGTGCGCGGCCACGAGCTGCGGAAGAGATAGAGATAGCGCAGCAGCATCGCGAAGACGCGCGCCGCGGCAAGGGGCGCTTCGCCCCGCCGCCCTATCACGACACCCTCGCGAGAGGGGCAAGCGTCTCGCGCGCGATGTCGAGGAACACCTCTTCGAGATTGGTGCGGCCGTAGCGCCCGATCAGCGCCGAGGGGCTGCCGCGGTCGACGATATGGCCCTCCTTCATCATCATCACGTCGTCGCACAGCCGCTCGACCTCGGCCATGTTGTGCGAGGCGAGCAGGATCGTCGCGCCGGTCCGCGCGCGATAGGTTTCGAGATAGCCGCGCACCCAATCGGCGGTGTCGGGGTCGAGGGAGGCGGTCGGCTCGTCGAGCAGCAACAACTCGGGCTCGTTGACGAGGGCCTTGGCAAGCGCGACGCGAGTCTTCTGCCCGGCCGACAATTTGCCCGCCTGGCGGTCGAGGAGGTCGACGATCTGCAGGTCCCGAGCGAGGCTCTCGATGCGTTCGCGGCGCCCTCTCAGGCCGTAGAGGCGGGCGTAGACCGCGAGGTTCTGGCGCACCGTCAGGCGGTGCGGCAGGTCGAGAAAGGGCGAGGAGAAATTTATCCGCGGCAGCACCCGCCAGCGGTGCCGGAGCATATCCTCGCCGAGCACCCGCACCCGGCCCGAACTCGGCAGCAACAGGCCGAGGATGATCGACAAGGTCGTCGTCTTGCCGGCGCCGTTGCCGCCGAGCAACGCCGCTGTCGTGCCGCGCGCGACGGCAAAGCCGATGCCGTCGAGCGCGACGGCGCCGGGATAGCGCTTATAGAGATTCTCGACTTCGACCGCCGGGCTCGCCATCGTCCCTATATGATGGAGAGCCCGGCACTCGGCCAGCCGCCGCATGCCGCAGAAAGCGGGAAGCTGGATTGACGATCGAAGAGACCAGCCTGACGGCCCCGGCGAGCCAGTCGCCGATCGGGTTCGGGCGGATCAGCCTGCGCACCCTGGCGCGGATCCGCTGGGTCGCGGTCGCCGGCCAGGCGCTGGCCATTCTGACCGTGCATTTCGGGCTCGGGTTCCGTCTGCCGCTGTTGCCGGCCTTCGCCGTCGTCGGCTGCTCGGTTCTGCTGAACCTAATCCAGATCCTCAACCGGCAGGCGACGAGCCGGCTCGGCGAGAGCGGCGCGGCGCTCTATCTCGGCTACGACATCTTGCAGCTTTCGGGGCTCTTGTACCTGACCGGCGGCCTCGAAAACCCGTTCTCGATCCTGATCCTGGCGCCGATCACCGTCGCCGCGGCGCTGTTGTCGCGGCGCGCGGTGACGCTGCTGTCGGTCTTCGCCATCGCCGCGATCACGGTGCTCGCCGAATGGCATCTGCCGTTGCCTTGGCAAGGCATGCCGCCGAATTTTCCGTCGCCCCTGGTGCTCGGCATCTGGACCGCCCTCGTGCTCGCGACGGCGTTCATCGGCAGCTACACCTGGAGCGTCGCGCAGGAGGCGCGGCGGCTGCGCGACGCGGTAACGGCGACGCAGCTGGCGCTCGCCCGCGAGCAGCGCGTCTCGGCGGTCGGCGCGCTCG
>DASYYD010000383.1:0-9538 GCA_035934195.1 Allostellaceae bacterium
ACTGTTCGGGCTGATAGAACCGGCGGATGGGGCACCGTGCTCACCAGCGGGCTTACTGGCCCAAGGAGCGATCGGGCTCCCATCCGCCACCGCGACGCCGACTTTGCGCCGGTCTCGCGACGGAGGAGAGATACAAGGAGCGCGCGCAGCGCGCGTCTCGAACCGCGCACGGCAGCGATGCAGCGCCGGCCTATTGGCCGGCGAGCACCGCGCGGATGTCGGGGAGGTGCTCGCGACCCCAGTAAAGCTCACCCTCCAGGATGAAGCTCGGCACGCCGAAGACGCCCTTCTCTTCGGCGTCGCGGCAGATGGCGGCAAGCTCCGCGCGCCCCGGCCCTTCGAGATAGGCAGGAACGCCCGCCACGCCGGCGCCCGCCTCCGCCAATACGCCGGCGACGACGGCCGGGTTCTCGATATCGAGCTCGCGCTTCCAGAAGCGCTCGAAGGTAATGTCGTTGTAGCGCCGCAGCACGCCCGCGCCCTGCTGCTTCGCATAGAGCATGCCGCGGAGAGCAATGCTGGAATCCCAGATCTTCCGCGTGCCGCGGATCGTAAGGCCGCGTTTTTGCGCCTGCCGGCGGCAATCCATGTAGCTGTAGCGCACGCGCCGCCATTGGTGCGGATTGCGGTTTTCTTCGACGACGCGGCCCTCGGCGTCGAGCCGCGCCGAACCGAGCGCGGCGGCGAGGTCGAGATCATAGGGGAGCCAGTCGAGCTTGACCGGCAGCTCGCGCCCCAATTCGTAGACGAGATCCTTCGCGAGATAGGCGTAGGGGCTCTTGAAGTCGATATAGACCGAAAGCGTGCGCGGCTCGGCCATGCTTCCCCCTATGCCCCGACCTGCCGGATCAGCCTCGCCCAGCGGTCGAGGAGGGGCGGGATCTCGTCGGCCTTCTCGGGCGGCAGGCGGACATTGGCGCGGGCGACGCCGAGATCGCGCCAGCGCTTCAGCTTGTCGAGGTCGTCGGGGGCGCCGCCCAAGGTCACCGACAGCGCGCCGAGGTCGCGGCCTGCTTCGCGCGCCATCTCGGCGAAGCGCGGCATGAAGGCTTCGGGACTGCCGGAGCCGGCTTCGGCGGCTTGCGGGATGATGCCGTCGCCGTAGCGCAGCGCGCGCCGCGCAGCGTAGGCGAAGGCGCCGCCGACGATGATCGGCGGGTGCGGCCGCTGCGCCGGCTTCGGCCGGGCCTCCATCGGCAGAAAGTTGACGAACTCGCCGTGATATTCGGCTCTCTCGCTGCGCCAGATTTCCTTCATCGCTTCGATCTGCTCGCGCATCTTCTTGGCGCGGGTCGCATAGACGGTGCCGTGGTCCTCCATCTCCTCGGCGTTCCAGCCGGCCCCGATGCCGAAGATGAAGCGCCCCTGCGAGATCCGGTCGAGCGAGGCGACCGCCTTCGCGGTCTGGATCGTGTCGCGCTGGATGACGAGGCAGACCCCGGTCGCGAGCTTCAATGTCTTCGTGACCGCAGCCGCCGCGGCCAAGGTCACGAACGGGTCCATCACGTCGTAATACTGGCGCGACAGATCGCCGGTCGGCACGTTGTACCGGCGCGCCACCGGAATGTGCGAATGCTCGGCCGCCCACAGCGACTCGAAGCCACGCTCTTCGAGCGCCGGGCCGAGTTCGGTCGGCGAGATCGAATATTCGGTGAAAAAGATCGAGACGCCGAATTGCATGGCTTTCTCCTCGCGCTGCGCAAGCCGATGGTGACGCGCCCGAGCGTTTCGCTCAAGCCTCAGCGACCGGCGAGTTCGCGCGCCGCCTCGCGGGCGCGGGTAGCGCCGTCGCGCGCCATCTCGGCGCACAGTCCCGCATAGGCGACGGGATCGAGCAATGCCGCGATCGCCCTTTTGTCGAGATGCGCGCCGACGCGCGGGTCGGCGGCGAGCAATTCGCCGAACGGCTTGCCTCCCACGAAAGCCTCTTGCGCCGCGTCGTAGACGATGTCGTGCGCGTGCTGCCGGCCGATCGCGGCGCCCAATTTGAGCATGACGGCCTCGGCCATGATAAGGCCGCCGCCGAGATCGAGGTTCTTCCTCATGCGCGCGGGATCCAGCCGCAAGCCCCTCAGGACTTCGGCCAAACGCGCCAGCATATCGCCCATCTGTATCGCGGCGCGCGCCTCCGCGGCTTCCATGACGAGGCTCGTCGTGCGGTCGGCCTCGTGCTCCACCTGCATCGCCTCGAGGGCGAGCGGCACGCAGGCGCGCACTTCGCCCGATGCGAAGATGATGTCCTGGCAGAGCTTCGGATTGCGTTTCTGCGGCATCGTCGAACTGCCGACCGTCCCCGGCGGCACCGGCTCCTCGACCTCGCCGAACTCGGTCTTCATCAGCGTGTAGATCTCGCGCGCGATCTTGGCCGAAGTCGCCGCGACGAGCCCGAAAAGGAGGATGTTCTCGGCGAGATGGTCGAGGATCGTGCGCGCGGGCACGCGCATCGAATTGAAGCCGAGCCGCCGCGCGATCCCGGCCTGCACGCGCGGCCCCATCTCGCCGAGCGAGGCGTAGGTGCCGGCGCCGCCGCCGAGCATGGCGACGAAGAGGCGGGGCGCCAACTGCCCGAACCGCTCGACATGGCGCAACATCTCGTCGATCCACACGGCCGGCTTCAACCCGAAGGTCGCCGGCACCGCGTGCTGGCCGTGCGTGCGGCCGGCGATCGGCATCTCGGCGCCCTTCTCGGCGAGATCGGCCATCGCGGCAAGGATGTCGCCCAATTGCCGCAGAAAGATCCGGTGCGCGTCGCGCAGCACCAAGAGATCGCCCGTCTGCGTGATGTTCTGCGTCGTCGCGCCCCAATGCACCCAGCCGCCATGGGGCTCGCCGACGACGCGCGAGAGTTCCCAGACGAGCGGCACGATCGTGTGGCCGGTGCGCGCGAAGCCCTCGATGATGCGCGCGCGGTCGAGGAGATCGAGGCGCGCCGCGCGGGCGATCGCCGAAGCCGCCTCCTGGGGGATGATGCCCAATTCGGCCTCCGCCTCGGCCAGCGCCGCCTCGACATCGAGCCAGGCCTGCCAGCGGTTCTCCTGCCGGTAAAGCGCGCGAATGCCGGGATCGGAGACGCGCGCCGCCGTCGGTAGCTCGTCGCTCATTGCTTTCCTCCGCCCTCGCTCGCTAAACGCTCTCGGTATTTACGCCCTTTATGGATCGACGACAGGATGTCCTCGACGCTCATGGAGCCATGCTCCCGCACGATCTCTTCCCTCAGCGCCTCGAGGTCGGCGATCGCCGCCTCGATCCCCTCCTGCCGCCGGCGGGGCTCCGGGACGACGCGGGCGATGGGGCGGCCGCGGCGGCGGTCGTCGATCTCGCCAGCAGCCTCGAATACGAGCGCGGCCATATCCCCGGCGCCTCCTTCGCCATCCGCTCGCGCCTAGGGACGAGCCTCGCGCGGCTGCCGCGGCGCGCCCTTTTGGTGCTGATCTCGCCCGATGCGGTCCTGGCGCGGCTCGCGGCAGCCGAGCTGGAGGCGCCGGAGTTTCCAGCGATCCGCGTCCTCGAGGGCGGCGCCCGCGCCTGGCGCAATTTCGGGCTGCCGCTCGCGGGCGGTCGCGAGGCGATGGCCGACGAACCGAATGATTGCCGGCGCCGTCCCTAACGACCCATGACGGCGAAGGTCGCCGGGTGCCGAGGTCGGTGCGAGGTAGTGCTCGACATCGGTAAGGAAGATCGCGTCGTTCATCGGGCGGCCGGTGACAAAGGGCGCTCCAGATGACTGGTACCCATGGTCGCCGCCGCAGATGCCGGCCGCACCCGATTTCGTCCCTCGCGGTAGCCGTGCTCGATGAAGTGTTCCTTGGCCGAGGGACCGCCTCTCTCGAAGGTCGCCGCCACGTCGGGGTAGGCATGATAATACCACGCCTCGTCGACCTCGACGTCATGCGGCAGGCGAGCCTCGAAATATCCGTGCTCGATGAAGTGTTCCTTTGCAGAAGGAAAGATCCCGCTGGCGATCACTCGCGCTGCGTCAGGGTAAGTCGCTTTATACCATTCCTCGTCTACTTCTACGAAATCAAGAAACACGCGTATTAGAGCGCACAGCTTTTCGTACGACATGACGACGACGCTGCCCTCTTTGGCACGTATTTCCAATTTTGCCTTGATTGCACCGAAGGAGGGCGGACCCTTCATGGGCTTCTCCGATGGATTATCGGCGCGCCGGCAATCATTCTTTCCGGAGAAGGACGCGATTTGAAACAAAGCTCGGCCCGGCAGCCCCATCCTCGCTCATGTCCAGCACTCGACAGCCTTTTTCGCCGGCGACCGCGAGCAGTTCCGATCGCGGCAGAACGTGCATCTCCGGCACACCCAGCCGAACCTCGGCCGAGAGATAATTCTCGATCCGAAACCCGTAGCTGCGGCCATACGTCGGAACTTGAAAATACGCCAGCCCGCCGCTTCTGAGCTTGCCGAGGATCACGCCGAGCAGGTGCCGTATCAGCGGCGGCGGATTGTGCTGCAGGACGATAATGGAGAAAAACGCATCCGATTGCGGCAAACCTTCGATCTCGTCGAGCCTGTTGACACGCACGAAGCTTATGTTGGATCGGGCGAAATCTTTGGCAGCCTGCCGGGCCAGATTCAGATGCGGCGCGGATACATCGGCGCCGATGACGGTCCTGAAATGTCTGGCGAGCCAAATGGTGCTCCGCCCAACTCCGCAGCCGAGTTCGAAGCAGGTTCCGTCCTTATTCGGAGCAAGCCCGAACCGTTCCGCGGTCTCAAGGAACTCATTAACCAACTCCTCGCCCGATGCATAGAACTCATCTCGCGTGTGCTGAATGTTCTTCGAGCTGAATTTCGCGTCGGTAAGGACCGACCAATGCGGCTCGATTTCCCCCATGTGACGGAAGTTTCGCTCGACCCGGGTAATCATTTCTTGCAGCTGACGGGGCGTGACGCGAGTTTCGACCGCCACGCGGCATGGCAGACGGTCCTCGAAATACCCGTGCTGGACGAAATGCTCCTTGGCGGAGCGAATAATGCCGGCGCTGATCGCTTGGGCGACATCGGGGTAAGCCGTCTTGTACCATTCCTCATCGACTTCGACGAGATCGAGAAACATCCGCACGAGCGTTCGCAACTTGTCGTACGACATGACGGTGGTCCCGCCTTCCTCCGCGGCCATGTCGAACATCTTCTTGAGCGCCTCGAAAGAAGGCGGGCAGGCCATAAGTTTCTCCTCGGCACTATGCATGGGCCGCGCCGCAATCTGCCCCGATCACCCTGTCGCTGCCGCATTTTCCGGCGCCCAGCCGGCCAGTCGAGCGACCAGCATTTGCCGACAAACCTCGTAGACTTCGGATGGACGCAAATCGGTGAGGCAAGCGAGCCCGCGCGGGCATTGCTCGCGCTGCGACAGGTAGCACGGGCTGCAACGCATGGCGCGGCGAATGGCAATGGAGGTTGGACCCAATGCTCCCCATTCCCGCGCATCGGCCGCGCCCCCGTGAATCCCGATCGTGGGAATGCCGAGCCCGGCGGCGATATGCTTGGGCCCGCTGTCGTTGCCGACAAACAACGCGGCGGAGGCGAGCAGCGCGGGCAGATCGCCCACCGCGGTCGCGCCGACCAGAGAGCGAACGGAGCTTTTGAGCTTCAGCTCGCCCAAAACCTCGCGCGCGACGGCGGCCTCGTCCGGACCGCCGATCAGGACGACCTCGGCGGCGTCGTTCATGGTCAATAAATCGATCAGCGCCGCGAAGTGCGGGGCGGGCCATTGCTTCGTCTCCGTCCCGACGCCGAGGTGGACGCAGACCAGCGGACGCTCTCCCGGCCCACGGCCCGGCGGCGGCGGCGCGACATGGAGAAACCGGCGATTGCGCATTGCCGCAATCCCCACCGCCTCGACGAGGCGCAACAGGTCGTCGCCGATATAGGAGCGCTTGGCGATGAGCTTGTCGTCGCCTTCCCATTCGAGCGCGATGTCGAGCCAGGGGAAACGGCCGTCGCGATCGTAGCCGGCAAGCCAACGGGCGCCGGCCAGGCGCAGGATGTCCCTGGTATCCGGCGCTTTGCGCAGGTCGATCGCCAGATCGAAGCGGTAAGGCGCCAACCGCTGCTGCAAGGTGGCCAAATCGTCCGGCGACAACTCGCGCCGGCCGTCGCCCGAGCGCGCAAAGAAGAATTCGAAATTGATGACCTCCTTGATTTCCGGCACGAAGCCGGTGAGCGCGCCGGTACCGGGCAGCGCCAGGAGGTGCAGCGCCGCCTGCGGGAAATGGGCCTGCAGACGTTGCAGCGCCGGCACCGCGGAGATGAAATCTCCGAGATGATCCAGCTTCGCGACCAGAATGCGGCGGATGTCCTCGACGGCAAACAGCGGGTGGCCGGCATAGATCTCCTGCACCGGCTCCTCGTCGGCCGAATAGTCGTCGCGGTCGCGCGCCAGGTGCGGGTGATAAAAGGGGTCGCCCGCCGCCAGCATCTCGCCCCAGCGGCCCGCGAAATTCGACTCGTCGTAAAGGTCGGGCATATCGGCCCGGCTCGCCAGCTCGTGATGCACGAGCGTCGCGGCCGGCTCGTAGACGACGCGCCCGCCGTTCTCCCAAGAGCGCAGGCAAAGGTCGACGTCGTTGTTGACGACCGAATGGCCCTCGTCGAACCGGCCGATCGCCTCGAACCACGCCCGCCGCATCATCAGGCACGCGCCGGTCACGCAAATGACGTTGCGCGCCGTCGCGGCGAGGCCGAAATAGCCCGGGTCCGATTGCGGGGCAAAGCGGAACGCATGGCGCCCGGCTTTGCCGTCCCAGAACATCCCGGCGTGTTGAATCTTGCCGTCGGGGTACAGCAGGCGCGCCCCGACCGCCCCGACGCCGGGGCGCTGGGCTTGCGCGATCAGCGCGTCGAGCCAGCCCGGCTCGATCACCTCGATATCGTCGTTGAGGAACAACAGCAGCTCGCCCTTTGCCGCCGCCGCGCCGAGGTTGCACACCCGGGAAAAGTTGAACGGGCCCGTCGCATCGATGACGTTGATCCGCCGATCGCCTGCGAAGCCGGCGAAATCGGGGACCGCCTGGTTGTAAACGAGGATGGTTTCCAGGTTGGAATGGTTCGTCCGCTCGAGAAGGCCGGCAAGGCAGGTGCCGAACAGCGGCTGCCTGCCGCTGGTCGGCATGACGACCGATACAAGCGGATGGTCGCCCGATCGCGGGCGCAACCGGTAATAGCCGGCGGCGCAGCCGGGCTCGATATCGCCTGCCATGCCGCGTCGCTCGATTGCCCGCGACAGCGCCTCGCGCTCGCGCCCCGGTGCGTCGATCGGCGCGGCGCCGCGCTCGCACAGGACGTGCGGCACATGCACGATCCCGCGCGCTGCCTCGGTGCAACGCAGCACCAGATCGTATTCGCCGAACCGGCGCCATCCGTCGAGCCCGGCGCCGACCCGCTGGAACAGGTCGGGTTCGGCGCACCACACGCGCCCGATATAGTTGGTCGCGAGCAACAGCTCGGGTGAGAATTGCGGTTTGAAGAAGGCTTCGACCTCGCCGCTGACCGGGCTGCGCCGCCTCTCGTCGGCATAAAAGAAATCCGCCTCCGGATGGAGCCCGCTCGCCATGGCGAGCGCGATCAGCGCGTCGCAGCCGAGCACATCGCCGGCCGACAGCGGCAGGACGAGCTGCGCGCCCTCGCCATGCCGCCCGGCGACGACATCGACGAGGCTGCCGCGCCCTCCCGCGGCCGCCAATGTGATACGCTGCGCGAGGTCCGGATATGCTGCGGCGAGCCGCGCCTCGAGCCGTTCGCGCAGCCCCTCCCCTTCGCACAGAATGGCGAGGTGGAACCGTCCGTACGCCTGGCCGCAGAGGCTTTGCAGCGTCGCCTCCAGCGCGGGCTCGTCGGCGCCGCCGGCGACGGAAAGGAAAATTCCGAACAACGGACGCCAGCCGAGACCTGAGAGGACGTTCTCGTCGAGGTCGATTTCGGCGCGCGACATCTTGCGGCGCAATGAGCGCGGCGTATCCGATGCGGGCGGCTGTTCGGCCTCGATGAAGAATTCGACCGCCTTGGCGCGCCCGGTGCGGGTGCGCAGCGCGACGCGTATCGCGTGTTCGCCGGTGGCGAGGGCTCGGGCCGGGATCGGAAAGGCATAGCCGCTCAGCCGCGAGTTTTCCCAGTCCTGCCAAGCGGTGCCGACGTCTTCGCGGCGGATCCCGTATTTGGCGGTTCCCAGAGACTCCCCGTCGATCGAAACGTCGATCGAGGCGACCCCGTCCCGCGCCAATGCCCAACCTTCGATTTGCAGACCGCCGCGGATCGTCTCCGCCGCCCTTTTGCCCGACAGTGGCGGCCAGTCGACGAACAGCTTAATCGACTCCTCTTCCGATCCCGCCGCTGTGTCCCCCTCGGGATGCGGCGCGGCGAGCGGCTCGACCTCGATCTCCGCCCAGCGCATGTCGTTGCCCACGCCGTTGACCAGCACGAGCAGCCGAGCCGTGCCTTCGAACGGCCGGCCGAGGTCTTTTTCCAGGCGAAAGCCGGCTCGCTCCGCGCCCGCCATCCGCGGATGCGCCGAGGCGATGTCCGGACGTTCGAAACCCAGCGAGGCGGCGCCGACCAGCGCCCCGTCGAGGTAGAATTCGACGCCCGCGACGCCGGCTTCGGCCACCGCCCAGCCGGAGGCCGACAGCCGCCCGGCGGTCGTCAAGCGGATCTCGTCGACATGAAAGGCGATAGCCTGCCCCGGGGGCGGGTTGTCGAGGGCATCGAGCATCAGGTCGGGCGCCCTCGAGGCATCATCGCTTCGGCTTCTGGACAAAGCCGATCGGCTCCTCCGCCGGCCCTTGCCGCGGCCCCGCCGGCGCCGCGCCGGCGGGCGCGGCGACGCTCACCGCGGGCACTGTCGGGCCGGGGCTCGCCGGCATTGCCGCCGACCCGTCGCCGCGGCCGGCAGCCGCCTCTCGGCGCGGCATTTTCGCCGCTTGCTCTTCCGCCTGCTGCCGCAAGAGCGCGAGCGCGCTTGCCTGCTCGGCGAGAACGCCGCGCAACGAAGCGATTTCGGCGTCGCCGAGGGCGGCGGCGGCGGCGTGCTCGGCGGATTTCTGCCGCGCGGCGGCGAGCGCGGCATTCGCCGCCGCGCGCTCGACTTCGACCGCTTCGAGTCGCGCCGCCGCCGCCGCGGCCTCGCCCGACCCCTCGATGAGCGCCTCGTCGCGCGCCGCCAGATCCTCGCGCAGCGCCGTGAGTTCCTTCGCGGCGAGGGCCGCCGCCTGATGCGAGGCCGCCGTGCTTTCTTCGCTGCGTGCGAGTTCGAGCCGGCGCTGCGCGAGTTCGGCTTGCAGCGCGATCAGTTCGGCGCGGACGGTCTCGACCGCACTATCGCGGCTTTCGACCGCGTCTTCGAGCCGGACGAGAGCGGCATCGCGTTCGGCGAGATCGCGCGCGGCGCGCGCCGCGCGGCCCGCCATGACTTGTGCCTGATCGGCGGCCTCGGCGAGAGCGGCATCGCGTTCGGCGAGCGCCGCCTGCTGCTGCACCGCGCGTTCGGCCATCTGGTGCGCGCGCTCGTTCGCCGCTGCGAGCGCGG
>DASYYD010000384.1:0-2636 GCA_035934195.1 Allostellaceae bacterium
GACGACGCTGCCTTCCGCGCGCGCTTTTCGGGTTCGCCCGTCAAGCGCATCGGCCGCGACCGCTTCCTGCGCAACGTGCTCGTCGCGATCGGCAACGCCCCGCCCGGCGACGGGCCGCTCTTGGAGGCCGCCCGCGCAGCCCTCGACGACGCCTCCTGGCTCGTGCGGGCGAGCGCGGCCTGGGCCTTTCGCCGCCTCGCCGGCGTGGCCGAGGCGGAGAGCGAGCGCGAACGCCGCCGCATGGCGGGCGAGCCGGACCGGCGCGTCCGCGAGGAATGGGAGCGGCCCGAGCCATGATTGGACGGCTCCTCGGCCTCGTCCTCCTGTGCCTTCTCGTCGGGCTCTTTCTCGACTCGCTCGGCGTCTCGGCGCGCGGCATGCTCGACAATACCTGGGCGACGGTGCTGTCGGTCGTCCGGCTCGGCGAGAACGGGATCGACTGGGCGCTGCCCTACACGCTGCTCGGCGCGGTCGTGGTAGTCCCGCTGGCGGCACTCGTCTTTGCGCTCAAGCGTTTCCGCCGGCGCTGACGGGCGCAGGAGATTTTACATCGCAATTTTGCTCTTTATGGCGGTGCAGCGAAGGGGACGAAGCCGCTGCCGCCGATCTCGAACACCGTGCCCGATTCGGACGCCCCACCTAGGGATGTCGTGCCGAAGAGCTTGCCTTTGGCGTTGGCGATCAGGGCGGCCTTCGGCTCGTTGCCGTGCCTGCTCGTAAACTTGTTGCTGAAGCTGAAGAGGACGGTCGGGTCGCTGGCGTAGCCGGCCGCGGTCTTGGCGATCTCGAACACCGTGCCCGCTCCGTACGCACCGCCCAGGGATGTCGTGCCGAAAAGGTTGCCCGCGGCGTCGGCGATCAGCCCGGCCTGCGGATACATGCCATTGCTGCCGTCGAAACTGACCAAAATGGTAGGGGTGCGGGAGTAACGGTTGCGCCCGGTCCTGGTGATCTCGAACACTGTGCCGCATCCACCACGGCATACCTTCCGCCCACCGTAATTCGTCGTACCGAAGAGGTTGCCCGCGGCGTCGGCGATCAGCCCGGCCTGCGGATTCGCGGTGTCAGTGCGATTGAAGTTGACCAGGACGGTCGGGGTAGCGGCGTAGCCGCCGGCGGTCTTGGCGATCTCGAACACCGTGCCGCCTCCATACGCCCCCGCCCCGGCCTGGGATGTCGTGCCGAAAAGGTTGCCGTTGGCGTCGGCGATCAGGCCGGCGTACGGATACATGCCATTGCTGCCGTCGAAACTGACCAAAATGGTAGGAGTGCGGGAATAACGGTTGCGCCCGGTCTTGGTGATCTCGAACACCGTGCCGTCATCGCTCGCTCCCCCGCTGAATGTCGTGCCGATGAGGTTGCCTGCGGCGTCCGCGAGCAGGCCGGCGAGCGGAGTTGAGCCATCGGCGCAGTTGATCTCGGGGCAGAAGGTGACCAGCGTCCTCAGTTGGGCGGCGCGCGATTGGCCCGGCGCGAGGGCGGCGACGGCGAGCCCCAATGCTGTCAGCGAGGACAGGGTTATCTCGCGCATCGCATTTCCGCTATCCCGGCTCGAAGCTCGTCGCCGCGGCGGGGCGGCCGGGCGCGGGCCTGGGGAATTTTATCCGCGCGCCGTCGATCTCGACGTTGATCTCCAAGAGCGAGGTCTCGCCCGATTTGCCGAGGTTGACGCGGATCGTGTCGTCGCGGATCTCGACATAGCGCCCGACGACGTCAAGCAAATCGCGTTGCAGGGCCGGCAGGAACTCGGGCGCGTCGCGGCCCGCCCGCTCGTGCGACAGGATGATCTGCAACCGTTCCTTGGCGACGGTGGCGCTGCTGCGGCGCTCGCGGAAGAGGAAGTCGAAGAGGCCCATCAGGCTTTACCGAATAGGGCCCGGAAGAGGCTTCGCCGCTCGGGCTTCAGAAACCGCAATTCGCGCTGCTCGCCGAGAAACCGCGCCACCGCGTCGACATAGGCGCGGCCGGCCGGGCTTTCCTCGTCGAAGACCACGGGCGTCCCGGTGTTCGAGGCGCGCAATACCGATTCCGATTCCGGGATGACGCCGAGGAGCGGGATCGAGAGGATCTCCTTCACGTCTTCGAGGGTCAGCATCTCGCCCTTGGTCACCCGGTCGGGCGCGTAGCGCGTCAGCAAGAGATTGACCCCGACCGGCTCCATGTTGCGCTCGGCGCGGCGCGACTTCGAGGCGAGGATGCCGATGATCCGGTCGCTGTCGCGCACCGAGGAGACTTCCGGGTTGGTCACGATGATGGCGCTGTCGGCGAAATAGAGCGCGGTGATCGCGCCGTGCTCGATCCCCGCGGGGCTGTCGCAGACGATGTAGTCGAAGCTGTCCTTCAACTCCTCGAGCACGCGCTCGACGCCGTCGCGTTTGAGCGCGTCCTTGTCGCGCGTCTGCGAGGTCGGAAAGATGTAGAGATTGTCGTTGCGCTTGTCCTTGATCAGCGCCTGATTGAGCTTGGCGTCGCCGTTGATGACGTTGATGAAATCGAACACGACGCGGCGCTCGCAGCCCATGATCAGGTCGAGGTTGCGCAAGCCCACGTCGAAATCGATGACGACGGTGCGGTGGCCGCGCAGTGCGAGCCCGGCGGAAAACGCCGCCGCCGTCGTGGTCTTGCCGACGCCCCCC
>DASYYD010000388.1:0-5880 GCA_035934195.1 Allostellaceae bacterium
GGCGCTGTCGGCCGGATCCTCCTACCGCATCCCGGCGAAGACGGCGCATCTGATCTCCAACCGGTCGCAGGCCGACACCAGCTTTCTGTTGGTCCAGGGTGTGGGCGCCTACGATTTCATCAAGGTCGCGGGGGCTCGCTAGCAAAAGCCGGCCGGCGCATCATCCATACCAGCAGCACCAGCGCCGGGACGCACACGGCGGTGCTGATGAAGAAGAACCGGTACCAGCCGAAGGCGTCGGCGAGCGCGCCGCCCGAGGCCGAGAGGACCGTGCGCCCGACGGCGGCGAGCGAGGAGAGCAGCGCATATTGCGTCGCCGTGAACGCCACCGTGCACAACCCCGAGAGATAAGCGACGAACGCCGCCGACCCCATCGCCCCGGTCAAGTTCTCGACCCCGATCGTCAGCGCCAGCATCGGCACATTGTGCCCGGCCGCCGCCTGCAGCGCGTAGAGCAGGTTCGAGAGCGCCTGCGCGATGCCGCAGACGAAGAGCGCCCGCAGGACGCCGAGACGCAAGACGACGAGGCCGCCGAGGCCGAGGCCCAAGAGGCTCGCGAGGAAGCCGTAGAGCTTGCCGATATTGGCGACCTCGACCTTTGAAAAGCCGAGCGAGACGTAGAGCGGGTTCGACATCGTGCCGGCGAGCGCGTCGCCGTATTTGTAGAGAATGACGAAGAGCAGGATCACGAGCGCGCCAGGCCGCGAGAGAATATCGGTAAAGGGCGCGACGACGGCGCGCTCGAGCCAATGCGCCGCCCGCTCGAGGGGGCTCTCGCCGGCGAGCGGCTCCGGCCGGCGGACGCCGCCCGGCTCGGGGGTCAGCCACACCGTCCCCATGCCGACGAACATCAGCCCGGCCATCACCGCATAGGCGACCTGCCAGCCGCCGAAGCTTGCGGCATAGAGCGCCCCCGCCGAGGAGGCGAGCATGCCGAAGCGGTAGCCCCACTGCGTCGCCGCTGCGCCGGCGCCCTGCTCCTCGGGGCGCAACAGCTCGATGCGGTAGGCGTCGATGACGATGTCCTGGCTCGCCGAGAGAAACGCGACGACGACGGCGGCGAGCGCGGTTGCCGCCGGGTCGGCAGCGGGGTCGGCGAGGCCGAGCGCCAGGATCGCCAAGGCGAGGGCCGGCTGGATGAGGAGCGCCCAGCCGCGCCGCCGGCCGAGCCGCGCGGTCAGAATGGGGATCGGCAGCCGGTCGATCAAGGGCGACCACAGGAACTTGACGCTGTAGGAGACCCCGACCAGCGAAAACAGCCCGATCGAGGTGCGCGACACGCCCTTTTCGGCAAGCCGGAACGACAGCGTCCCGAAGGTCAGCGCCAGCGGCAGCCCGCTCGAAAACCCCATGAAGAGGATGGCGAGGAGCCGCGGCCGGCGATAGACGGCGAGGGAGGCGAACCAGCCTTTCCTCGCTTCCCCGCCAAGGGGCGGGGGCGTCGCGACCGCGGCCGCTTCTGCGTCCGGCTGCGGCGCGATCGAGGTCACGGAGCGGCGGCGTTCTCGACATCGACCGCGACGCGCATCGCGACGATGCGGTCGGGCTGCGCGACCGTGCCGTTTCTCGCCGAGTCGCCTTGTTTTATGGCGTCGACGAACTCCATGCCCGAAACGACCTCGCCCCAGACCGTGTATTGGCCGTCGAGATGCGGGGCCGGCGCGAACATGATGAAAAACTGGCTGTCGGCGCTGTTCGGATCGGCGGCGCGCGCCATCGACACGGTGCCCCGCAGATGCTTTGCGCCGGAAAACTCGGCCTGTAGCCGATTGCCCGAACCGCCGGTGCCGTTGCCCTGCGGGTCGCCGGTCTGCGCCATGAAGCCCGTAATCACCCGATGAAAGGCGAGCCCGTCGTAAAAGCCGCGGCGCGCCAGGCCCTTGATCTGGGCGCAATGCGCCGGCGCCAGATCGGGCCGCATCGCCACGACGACGCGGCCTTGGGCCAGGTCGAGATAGATCGTGTTTTCGAGATCGGCCGCCATTTTATGCTCCCGCATGTCGGTGATCGCCGGACCCTAGCCGATCGTCGGGGGCGGCGAAAGCGGGTCAGGGGCGCCGCTCGTACCAGCCGCCGCGGCGGAAGCGGTCGAGATAGGTCGGCAGAATCGCCTCGACCGCGGTCGGCGCGATGCCGAGGGCCGAGAGGCCGAGCGCGCCCGGCGCGACGACATTGTCCGCTTTCAGCATCTCGACCTGGTCGGGCGTCAGCGGCGGACTCGGCAGGATCGACATCAGCCGCGCCTGCAGGGCGGCGAGGCCGAACGGCAGGTCGACGAGCAGGCGCTTCCTGCGGGTTTCCTCGAGCACCAGCTCGGTCAATTCGCGCAGGCTGTAGACCCTGGGGCCCCCGAGCTCGTAGGTGCGTCCGGCGGCAGCGGGATCGGCGAGGGCCCGCACCACCGCTTCGGCGACGTCGCCGACATAGACCGGCTGAAAGCGCGTCTCGCCGCCGCCGATCAGCGGCAGGACCGGCGACAGCATCGCCATCTGCACGAGCCGGTTGAAGAACTGGTCCTCCGGCCCGAAGACGACCGACGGGCGCAGGATCGTGACGGTCGGAAAGGCGTCGCGCGCCGCCCCCTCGCCCTCGCCCTTGCTCTTCGCATAACGCGAGGAGGCGCGCGGATCGGCGCCGATCGCCGACAGGTGCACAAAGCGCTCGATGCCGGCCTCGCGGGCCAGCCGCGCGAGCCGCGCCGGGCCCTCGTGGTGGATGCGCTCGAAGCGCTGCGCGCCGCGCTCGACAAGGATGCCGACGCAGTTGACGAGCTGGTCGTTGCCGGCGAGGCAGGCGCGCAGCAGCGCCTCGTCGCCGATCCCGACGTTGAGCGTCGCGATCTGCCCGACCTCGCCCATCGGCTTCAGGAACTTGGCTTCTTCGGCGTGGCGGCAGCCGACCGCGACGACGCCGCCCTGCGCCGCCAGCCGCTGCACGACATAGCGGCCGATGAACCCCGATCCGCCGAGCACGCAAGTTCGGTGATTGCGCATGGTCTCCTCACGATGCTCGGGCCGGTTTGCTGCCGGCTTTCTATAGCGCGGCGGCGGCTCGGCGGAAAAGCCGGACCGTCCTTCTCTCGGCGAATTGGTTGACATCGCCGGGGGGCGGATCTATCTCCGCCTTCTCCGGTAGGCCCAGGTGGCGGAATTGGTAGACGCGCTAGATTCAGGTTCTAGTGGGCGAAAGCTCGTGGAAGTTCGAGTCTTCTCCTGGGCACCACCGCGAAGCGCGATCGTCGCATGACCCACACCCTCCACCGCGGCGACCTGCCCGAGGGGCTCGATTTCGGCGGCTGCGTCGCGGTCGACACCGAAACCATGGGGCTGAACCCCGGGCGCGACCGGCTGTGCCTCGTCCAGCTGTCCTCGGGCGATGGCAATGCGCATCTCGTGCACCTGGCTCAGGGTGCCTATGCGGCGCCGCGGCTGAAGCGGCTGTTGACCGATCCCGGCATCGTCAAGCTCTACCATTTCGCGCGCTTCGACCTCGCGATGTTGTATCGCTATCTCGGGGTGATGGCGGTGCCCGCCTATTGCACGAAGATCGCCTCGCGCCTGGTGCGCACCTTCACCGACAAGCACGGGCTGCGCGAGCTGTGCAAGGACCTCCTCAGCGTCGAGCTGTCGAAGCAGCAGCAGAGTTCGGACTGGGGCGCGCCGGAGCTGACCGAGGAACAGCTGCGCTATGCCGCCGCCGATGTGCTGCACTTGCATGCGCTGCGGGCGCGGCTCGACGCGATGCTGGCGCGCGAGGGGCGCGATGGGCTGGCGCAAGCCTGTTTCGATTTCCTGCCGCAACGGGTGCTGCTCGATCTGGGCGGTTGGGCGGAGCCCGATGTCTTTGCCCATTAGCTGCTGCCGCCTGTCGCGTTGCGCCCCCGAGGGGCGCGGTCCATAGTCGGTTGCTGGGCGTGCCGAACCATTCGATGAGCGACGATTTGGAAATCCTCAGCGACGAGCGAAGGAGCCCCGGCCGCGGTCATGGCGCCGCACCCGATCTCGTGGTCGCCCGCCGGGTGATTCGCGCCGAGATCGGCGGGCTCGAGAGCTTGGCCTCGGCGCTCGACGGCGAATTTGCCCGCGCCGCCGAGCTGTGCGCGGCGGCGGGCGGTCGCATCATCGTCACCGGCATCGGCAAGAGCGGCCACGTCGCGCGCAAGATCGCGGCGACCCTGGCCTCGACCGGGACGCCGGCGCAGTTCGTCCATCCGGCCGAGGCGAGCCACGGCGATCTCGGCATGATCGGCTCGCAGGACGCGATTGTGGCGCTGTCGAACTCGGGCGAAACCGCCGAGTTCGCCGACATCGTCGCCTATTCGCGGCGCTTCAAGATACCGCTCATCGCGATTACCGCCGGCCGCGGATCGAGCTTGGCCGAAGCCGCGGATGCCGTGCTGCTGTTGCCGGCGGCCGCCGAGGCCTGCCCGATGGGGCTGGCGCCGACGACTTCGACGACGATGATGATGACGCTCGGCGACGCGCTGGCGATCGCGCTCTTGGAACGCAAGGGCTTCTCGTCATCCGATTTCCGCGTCCTGCATCCGGGCGGCAAGCTCGGGCGCAGGCTTTTGCGGGTCGGCGACATCATGCACCGGGGCGGGGAGGTCCCGATCGTCGAGGCCGAGGCGCGGATGTCCGAGGCGATCCTCGTGATGACCGCGAAGAGCTTCGGCTGCGTCGGCGTGCGCGACGGCGCGGGACACCTGATCGGGGTCGTCACCGACGGCGATTTGCGCCGTCACATGAGCGATTCCTTGTTGCTGCGGACGGTCGCCGAAGTCATGCATCGGGATCCCAAGACGATCTCGGCCCAGGCGCTCGCGGCGGAGGCGTTGGGGCTGATGAACCGGTCCGCCATCACCGCGCTCTTCGTCGTCGATGAGGGCGGGTCGCCGACCGGCTTTCTGCACATGCACGATTGCCTGCGTGCGGGGCTCGCATGAATGCCGCCGGACGTTCGCTTGCCGGCGCCTTGTCGCGCGACCGCTACAGCCGGCGGGTGGCGTTGCTGCGGCTGTTGCTGCCGGCGCTCGGGGTGGCGCTCCTGCTCCTCGTCGCGGCCTGGCCGCGGCTGCGCCCGCTGATCGAGAGCGTCGGTCTCAGGTTCCCGGCGATCGATCTGCGCGCGGCGCGCGAGCTGACGATGGTCGATCCGCGCTATAGCGGTCTCGACCGCCGCAACCGGCCCTACACCGTGACCGCGGCGGTTGCCCGGCAGATCCCCGACCGCAACGATCTGCTGGCCTTGAAGAGGCCGAAGGCGCATATGATGATGGCGCACGGCGATCCGGTCGTCATCACGGCGGCGAGCGGGATGTATCAATCGCAGGCGCAGTTGCTCGACCTGTCCGGTGGCGTCGATCTGCTGCGCCGCGACGGGACGCACTTCCAGACCTCGACCGCGCACGTGAATTTCGCCGACAATACCGCCGACGGCCACGACAGGGTGGTCGGGCACGGGCCGCAGGGCGATGTGACCGGCCAGGGTTTCCGCATCCGCGACAAGGGCAACACCGTCATCTTTACCGGAACATCCACCCTCTTTCTGCGGGGCGGGAAGCCGACCCGGCCGGCCCCGATGCCTCCCGCCCTGCCGCCGGCGCTCGCGAGGACCGCCGCGGCGATCGAGGCCGCCGCTGTGCCGCGGCCGGAAGAAAAGCCGCGCTCGCCTGATAGCCCGGTGGGCGGCACGGATCCGCGATGAAGATTCTCTTCCTTTCCCTGCTGCTCTTAGCGCCCCTACCAGCGGCCGCGCAGGGGCTCTCCCTCGGCGGCGGCACCGGCAACCAGCCGGTGCAGATCCAGGCCGATTCGGGCATCGAGTGGCAGCAGAACCAGCAGGTCTACATAGCGCGCGGCAACGCCGTGGCGACGCGCG
>DASYYD010000405.1:0-5762 GCA_035934195.1 Allostellaceae bacterium
GCGCGGTCCGGGGTCACCGCGAGGCGCAGCCGCCAGCGCCGGTCGCGGCCCAGCCGCCGCAGCATCAGAGCGATCGTCGCCCGCTCGAAATTCGCCGCGGCGAGGTCGCCGATGCCGCGCGCGAGGCGCCGCTTGCCGCGCCCCAGGGCGGGCGCCCGCACGAAGAGGACGAGATCGCCGCGCATCAGCGGTAGAGCCGCGCGATGCGCGCCGGCGAGAGGCCCAGGAAGTAGAGCCCGAGGCAGAAGAGGTTGCGCGCCGGCCGGCGCCAATAGCCGCCCGCGCGATAGCGGCGCGCCGAGGCGACGATCCGGGCCCCGATCGGCGCGAGGCGACGCGGCCCGAGCCGCCGCGCCAGATCGACATCTTCCATCAACGGCAGCGGGCGAAAGCCGCCGACCCCCTCGTAGAGCCGGCGGGCGATCAGCAATCCCTGGTCGCCGTAGGGCAGCGCGAAAAACCGGCAGCGCCAGGCGACGATCCGCTCGAGCCGGCGCGCCGCCGGGGCGGACTCGTCGAGCGCGAGCGTGAAATAGCCGGCCCGCCCGGCCGCGCCCGGCATCGCGAGAAAGCGCTCGACGGCCTCCTCCCACCCCGCCTCGAGCCGGCAATCGGCATGCAGGAAGAGCAGCCATTCGCCGTCCGCCGCCGCGGCGCCGCCGGCGAGCTGGGTGCCGCGGCCGCGCGGCGCATCGACGACGCGCGCTCCCGCCGCCGCGGCGAGCGCCGCGCTCTCGTCGCGCGACCCGCCGTCGACGACGACGATCTCGCCGATCAGCCGCGAGCCGGCGAGGGCGGCGACGAGGCCGGCTATCGTCTCGCCCGCGTCGAGCGCCGGGATGACGACCGACAGCGAAAGTTGTTCTTGAAATGTTCCCATATGGCGGCTATGCTGCGCCGATGGATATGCCGGCCGCGACAATGCCGCGCAAGGGACGCGGCGCGCAGAGCAACGAGAGCGGGCGCTTCGAGCCGCTGCGGCGCGAAGCCTTCGACGACGGCTGGGGCAGCGGCGAGGACGCGCCGGCGCCGCTCGCCACGACCCTCTCGGTCGACGCGACGCGCACGATCATCGCCCGCAACGATTCGCCCGACATCGGTTTCGACCGCTCGATCAACCCGTATCGCGGCTGCGAGCACGGCTGCATCTACTGCTATGCGCGGCCGAGCCACGCCTATCTCGGCCTCTCTCCCGGCCTCGATTTCGAGACCCGCATCTTCTACAAGCCGCAGGCGGCGGCATTGCTCGCCGCCGAGTTGCGCCGGCCGGGCTATGCCTGCCGGCCGATGGCGCTCGGCAGCAACACCGACCCTTATCAGCCGGCCGAGCGCCGGCTCGGCATCACCCGCGCGATCCTCCAGGTCCTGCGCGATTTCCGCCACCCGGTGACGATCGTCACGAAATCGGCCCTCGTCCAGCGCGACATCGACATCCTCGGCGGGATGGCGGCGCAGGGCCTCGCCGTCGTGACGGTCTCGCTGACGACGCTCGACCGCGCGCTCGCCCGCCGCATGGAGCCGCGCGCCGCGACGCCTGGGCGCCGGCTCGAAACGATCGCCGCCCTCGCCGCGGCGGGGGTTCCGGCGGGCGTTCTCGCGGCGCCGATGATCCCGGCGCTCAACGACAGCGAGTTGGAGGCGATCCTCGAGGCCGCCCGCGATGCCGGCGCCCGCGTCGCCGGCTATACGATGCTGCGCCTGCCGCTCGAACTGAAGGCGCTCTTCAAGGAATGGCTCCAGGCGCATTTCCCGGACAAGGCGCAGCACGTGCTGTCGCTCGTCGCGCAGAGCCATGGCGGGCGGCTCTACGACTCCGCCTGGGGCACGCGGATGCGCGGGACGGGCCCTTACGCCGAGATGGTCGGGGCGCGCTTCGACCGCGCCTGCCGACGGCTCGGGCTGGCGGCGCGGATGCCGTTCTCGCTCGACGCCTCGCGCTTCCGGCCGCCGCCGCAAAAGGGCGATCAGCTCAGCCTTTTGTGAGGTGACGTGGCGGCAAGCGTCCCGGCACTGCGGCGGGCGCGAGACGGGCGCCCGGCCTCGCGCATTGTCGTCGCCCGGGGCGCGCCCTACTCTTTCTCGGCGGCGGAGCGAGGGAGGCGCGGGCTTGGCGGGCGAGAGGCGGCTCAAGGCATATCAGCTCGAGCGGATATTTCTCGCCTTCGCCGAGGTGATGCGCGAATTGCCGCCGGATATCGAGGCGGGCTCGCTCGACGCGCAGGGCGAACTGCGGCTTGCCCCCGACATCGCGAAAAAATTGCGGGCGGCGCGCGAGGTGCTGCGCCTGTTGCGCGAGCTGCGGCATTCGGAAGAGGGGCCCTAGGAGCCCCTCACCGCCCGTCCGGCCCGGCGACGATGCCGCGGTCGTGCAGCCGGGCGATCTCGCCCACGGAGAGCGAGAGGAGCCCGGCGAGGATGTCGTCGGTGTCCGCCCCCAGGCGCGGCGCCGGTCGCGGGGCGGGGCGCGGCTCGCCGGTGAAGTCGAGCGCCAGCCCCGGCATCAGATAGCGCCCGATCCCCGGGTCTTCGACGAGCGCGAAGAGGGGATTGTCCGGCGAGCAGCGCGGGTCCTTTTCGACGAGCTCGCGAAAATCCTGGAACGGCCCCCAGAGCACCGCCGTGCCGGCGAAAGCCTGCCGGATCTCGTCGAGGCGGCGCTTGGCGCACCAGGGCGCGAGCACGGCCGCGATCTCATCGCGCGCGGCATAACGCCCCGCGTCGGTGTCGAGATCGGCGCCGAGCCTCGTGCCGGCTGCCGCGAGCGGGCCGGCGAGCCCGGTCGCTTCGCCGAGCGCGCGCCATTGCCGCGGGGTCAGTGCGATCAGCATGACCCGCTTGCCGTCGGCGGTCGCGAAATCGCGCCCGAAGCTGCCGTAGAGGTCGTTGCCGATCTGCGGCCGCATCGTGCCGTTGACCTGCACCTCGCCGATGTAGCCGAGGGCGCCCAGGCTCGCGAGCATCACGTCGGCAAGCGCCAGCACCACCTCTTCGCCCCGGCCGGTGCGCAGGCGGCGCCGCTCGGCGGCGAGCAGCCCGCCGACGAGATAGAGGCCGGCGGCAATGTCCCAGGCCGGCAGCACGTGGTTGACCGGCCCCGGACCCGCGCCGGTGACGAGCGGGAAGCCGCTCGCCGCGTTGACCGTGTAATCGACCGCCGTCGAGCCGTCGCGGTTGCCGGTGAGGCGCAGCATGAGGAGGTCGCGGCGAACCGCCGAGAGGCTGCGATAATCGAGGCCCGCCAGCGGCGGCAGGTTGGTCAGGAGAATGCCGCCGCCGACGCCCGGCGCGGTGACGAGCGCGCGCGCGATCTCGCGCCCTTCCGGCTTGTCGAGGGCGAGCGCGAGCGAGCGCTTTCCCTTGTTGAGGCCGGCCCAGTAGAGGCTGCGGCCGTCGGCGGTGACCGGCCAGCGGTTGAAATCGAGGCCGCCGCCGATCTTGTCGATGCGGATCACCTCGGCGCCCATCTGCGCCAGGTTCATGCCGGCGAAGGGCGCGGCGACGAAGGCCGAGAGTTCGACGATGCGCAGGTCTTCGAGCGGCCGGCTCATGCCGCATCGTGGCGTCGGCGCCGTGCCGCGGCAAGCCCCGACGCGCCCTCGTTCAGGCGCCGGCGATGAAGGAGCGCAGCGAGCGCGCCTCGTATTCGATCTCGTCGAGCCGGCTCTTGACGAGGTCGCCGATGCTGACGATGCCGGCGAGGCGCCCATCGCTCAGAACCGGAAAATGCCGGATGCGGCGGCGCGTCATCTCGGCCATCAGCTCGCCGACGCCGTCGGCCGGGTCGCAGGTCACGACGCGCCGCGTCATCACCGCCTCGACTCTCTCGCCCAACAGACCGGCGCCGTGCTCGGCGAGCGCATGCACGATGTCGCGCTCGCTCAAGATGCCGTCGACGCCGTCGCCGTCTTCGCTGACGACGAGCGCGCCGACGTTTTGCGCGGAAAACTGTCTGACCGCTTCGGCGATCGTCGCCTGCGGCCCGATCGTCGCCACCCACCGCCCCTTGTCGCGCAGGATCGTTTCGACATTCATGGCAGCCCTCGCAGCTCTGGCGCGGCCGCTTCGGCTGTGCGAGCCATCGGCCGCAAGCTCCCTCTATCGTAGGACAAAATGTCGCACCGGTGAAGCGGATCTTCGCCTGCCGATGCTCGACCCGCTTGCGTTCGCTAAGGTGGCTTGTGCGAAACAAATGGTTGGGGAGGTTCAGATGCGCCTCGCAATAGTCCTGGTCCTCGGCTTGGGTCTGGCCGCTTGCGCGGCGCCGGCTCCGGAGCCGCCCCCGGGTCCGCCGCCCGGGCCGCCGCCGCAGGCGGGTCCGCCACCGGGTCCGCCGCCGATGCCGGAAATGATGGGGCCGGCGGAAGTGGTGCAGACGGCGATCGGGCCGGTGCTCGCCGACCGCCGCGGGCGGACGCTCTATACCTTCGACAATGACAAGCGGGGCGTTTCGGCCTGCTACGCGAAATGCGCGCAGGCCTGGCCGCCGTTCCACCCCGGCCCCGCCGCGCGTCGGCAAGGCGCGTGGACGATCGTCCGGCGCCGCGGCGGCGAGCGTCAGTGGGCGTACAAGGGCCAGCTACTCTATACTTGGTTCAAGGACCACGCGCCTGGCCAGACGACCGGCGACGGCGTGCGCGGCGTGTGGCACGTCGCGCGGCCCTGAGTCTGCAACCGCCATAGCCGAACGCGGGAAGAGCCGGCCGATCGGCCGGCTCTTTCTGCTGCCGCGGCCCGCCGGTGATGCCCGATGCGCCGGCGTTCGCTATGCTGGGTCGCGCGAAACAAATGATTGGGGAGGGTTCAGATGCGCCTCGCAGTAGTCGTGGTCCTCGGCTTGGGTCTCGCCGCTTGCGCGGCGCCCGGTCCGCCGCCCGGGCCGCCGCCGCAAGCGGGGCCGCCGCCGGGCGCGCCGATGGCGGAGCCGATGGGGCCGGCCAAGGTCGAGCAGACGGCGATCGGGCCGGTGCTCGCCGACCGCCGCGGGCGGACGCTCTATACCTTCGACAATGACAAGCCCGGCGTCTCGACTTGCTCGCTCAAATGCGCGCAAGCCTGGCCGCCGTTCAAGGCGGGCCCCGGCGTCCGGCCGCGCGGCCCGTGGACGCTCGTGGCGCGCCGCGGCGGGATCGAGCAATGGGCCTACAAGGGCCAGCCGCTCTACACCTGGTTCAAGGACACCCGGCCTGGCCAGACGAGCGGCGACGGCGTGCGCGGCGTCTGGCACGTCGCCCGGCCCTGAGCCGGCGGGCGGCACAGCCGAAAAGCGGAAAGCCGGCCGCTCGGCCGGCTTTCTCTGTCGGGTTTCCTAGCCGGCGGTGGCGGCGAGCGCGATCGAGGATTGAATGTCCCACACCGCCGCGCCGACCGCCTGGCCGATCAGGTCCATCTTGCGCAATTGCGCGATGCGCGCGGCGACGCGCTCGAGTTCGGCCGCAGTCAGCACGAGGCCGAAGAGCCGGCAGGCATCGACGAGGCAGATCAGCACCACGTCGCGCGGGTCGGGGATCTCGTCGGACAGCAGGATCTGGCGCAGCCGCGCCTTGACCTCGCGTTGCTCGCGATCGTCGATGACCGGGTAGCGGCGGGTGTGGAAGACCCACAGAAAGCGGCCGTCCTCCTCGCGCAGGATGCCGTGCGCGACGAGCCGCTCGAGGGCGCGCTCCTTGTAGCTCTCGGCGGCCGCCGCGATCAGGTCGACGCATTCGGCGACGGTGAGCCCATCGCCGGCCTCGCGCAGGCGCCCGAGCGCGTCGTCGAGGATG
>DASYYD010000406.1:0-14713 GCA_035934195.1 Allostellaceae bacterium
AGGTCGCGCGTCCCGCCCGGCGGCACGCTCAGTTGCGTACGCGACGCATCGAGCACTGTCGGGTTGCCGAGCACGGCCGATTTCAGCAGTTCGGGCGCGGTGAAATCGTGCCATTCGTCGGTGCTGCGGTTGGCGAAGCGCAGCCGGTAGGCGACGCCGCGCCGCAATTCGATCCGCTGCGGCGAAAATTGGTAGTCGGCGCCCATGGAGATGCTGACCGCCTGGGCGTGGTTCCAGTCGATCGAGCGCGTCTGCGCCGGCAGCCGGGCGGGCAGCAGGAGGGCGCCGATGACCAGGCCGAAGACGCTCCAGTTCCGCACGGACACAAGGTACCTCATCATCGCCGAGGCCTGACTTCCGCCGTCGAGATTGCGCCGCCTCGCCCGCGATGACAATTCACGAGCCCGTCATCGCGGCGGGCGGCACGGCGTCAGCGGAACATCCGGCCTTCCGGCTCGAGGCCCAGGAGGATCTGCCCGACGGTCTCGAAATGCAGCGGCCGGCCTTGCCCCTGCTGGCTGCCGGCGTGCATGTCGCGCAGCCGGCGCTCGAACGGGTTCTCGTTGAAGATCGCGGCCGCGCCGGCGGCGTTGTAGACGGTCACGACGACGTCGCGCGCC
This sequence comes from Allostellaceae bacterium, assembly GCA_035934195.1. GTDB lineage: Bacteria > Pseudomonadota > Alphaproteobacteria > ATCC43930 > CGMCC-115725 > AP-15. The sequence continues at coordinate 621 of DASYYD010000406.1, forward strand.
TGGTTGATCGCCCAGGTCGAGGCGAGCCGGATCTTGACGTGCTGCTCCGGCGAGAGGCGGCCCGAGCGGCTCGCCTCCTGCCACATTTCTTCGAGCGTCGCCTGGAGGAAGGCGCGCGAGGAGCCGATGCGCGCCTCGCATTGCGCGACCTGCGACTGGATGACGTTGTTCTCGCGCAAGGTGCGCCGCTGGCCGCGCGGGATCTTGTCGCGGGCGACGACGAGAAAGGCGTCGAGCGCGCCGCGGGCGATGCCGAGCGAGACGGCGGAAAAGCTCGCGGCGTAGATCATGCCGCTGGTAAAGCGGTAGAGCGGGCCCGGCTCGCGCCGCTCGGCCTCGTTGTCGCGGCCGGCGGTGTATTTTTGCGGCACGAAGAGATCGGCAGCGGCGTAGCTGTCGCTGCCGGTGCCGCGCAACCCCACCACCTGCCAGTTGTCGATGATCCGCGCGCTCGTCTTCGGGAAGAGGACGGTGCGGATAAAGGGCCGGCCGTTGGCGTTGAGGCGAGGCGTACCGTCGGGCTCGAAGATCGGCACATGCGCGCCGAGCCAGCTCGCGTGCCGGCTGCCCGTGGCGAACCCCCATTGCCCGGTGACCCGATACCCGCCCTCGACCGCGACCGCCTTGCCGGCGTTCGGCACATCCGGCCCCCAGGCGAGGATGCCGTGCGCCGGCCCGAATATCTCGCGCGCCGTTTCCGCAGGGAGATAGGGCGCGATCATCGAGCAGCCGGAATTCTGCCCGAGGCACCAGGCGGTGCTGGCGTCCGCCTTCGCCAGCTCTTCGAGGACGGCGGCATAACTCGGCGGGTCGAGTTCCGCGCCGCCGAGCGAGCGCGGCAGCAGCATGCGGAAGAAGCCGCCTTCGACGAGCGCCTCGACGATGTTCGGCGGCAACTCGCGCGCCCGCTCGATCTCGTCGGCGGCTTCGGCCAGGCGCGGCGCGAGCGCGTGCGCCCGCGCCAGATGATCGGAGCCGGCCGTTTTCCCGCCAGGCAGTTGCGCAGGGCTCGACGCCATTCTTTTTCTCCCGCCGCCGGCGGCGATTTCCGGCGCATCCGGGCTCTGCGTCAAGATACAAGAAGGCGCGGGCGGGTTGCACGGATCGCCGGTTCGGCCGCTGCCGTCGAAGAGACCGACGCGCCGGCATTCATCGCGCGCGAGCGTCGTGTTATGAATTTGAAATAGGGGTTCGTCGCAGGGAGCCGCGCGATTTCGAACGAGAGGGAGCTGAGGCTCGCCTTCACCAGGGACGACGGAGGCGCCGAGCCGCGGCCGGTCCGCGCCGCGCCGATCGCGCTCGCCGCTTCGATGACGGCCGAGCACGCCTTGCAGGAGATCGCGCGCGGCTGCCTCGCGCATCTCGCGCGCAACGAGGCGGCGGCGCTCGCCGGCCGGGCCGAGGCCATTCATCAGATGCGCATCGCGCTGCGCCGCCTGGGCACCGCGGTCTCGGCCTTCAAGAAGATGCTGCCGGCCGTCGACCGCCGCTGGATCGAGGCGGAGCTGCACGCGCTCGACGCCGTTCTCGGCCGGGCCCGCAACCTCGATGTCTTCGCCGGCGAGCTGGTCCTACCGTGCCGTGCCGCGCTTTCGGGAGAAGCCGGTTTCGACGCGCTCGCCGGGGCGCTCGAGCGGCGCCGAGAGGAGGCCTACCGCGAGGTCGAGAAACGCATCCTCTCGGGGTCGCACAAATCCGCGATCGCCCGGCTCGCGCGCTGGTTCGAGGAGCGCGGCTGGCGGCGGCCGGAGCCCAGCGTCGCCCTCGCCGCGCCGCTCGGCGAGGCGGCGGCGCGGCTGCTGGACCGCCGGCGCCGGGAGGTGAAGAAGCGCAGCAGGAGCTTTCGCCGGCTTTCGCCGGGGAAGCGCCACAAGCTGCGCATCGCCGTCAAAAAGCTGCGCTACACCCTGGAACTGTTGGCCGGCCTCTATGCGAAGGACGATCTCGCCGGCTTCGAGAGGCGGCTGAAGCGATTGCAGGACGATCTCGGCTATGCGAACGACGTGCGCGTCGGGCGCGCGCTCGTCGCCGAGCTCGGCGCCGACGGCGCGGCGGCGAGTTCCGCCGCCGCCGGAGCGCTCGTCCTCGCTTGGCACGAGCGCCGGCTCGAAGGGTGCGAAGCGCGGCTGCGCAAGCATCTGCGCCGGCTCAACGAGAGGAAGCCAGTCTGGCGCGCGCCCGCCGCGGGGAGGGATGCACAATAACGTCGTCACCCGGCGCCGCCGAGGTCGATTGCTCCGCGGCCCGGAACGATGTGCGCTCGCGCTGCCTCGCCGGCACCTGCAACGCCCGGCCGGGCGCACCCGTCGTCCCGGCCTGCGCCGGGGTGACGGCTCGATTTGTCTCCGCGCTCAGGCGGTCGCGGTCAAGCCGATGGGGCAGCTGACGCCGGTGCCGCCGAGGCCGCAATAGCCGCTCGGGTTCTTCGCCAGATATTGCTGATGATAATCCTCGGCAAAGTAGAACTCCGGCGCGTCGCGGATCTCGGTCGTGATCTTGCCGTAGCCCGCCGCCGCGAGCCGCTCCTGATAGGCCGCCCGCGAGGCTTCGGCGGCTTCTCGTTGCGCCGGCGAGAAGCTATAGATCGCCGAGCGATATTGCGTGCCGACATCGTTGCCCTGCCGCATGCCTTGGGTCGGATCGTGGCTCTCCCAGAACAGCTGCAACAGCGCTTCGTAGCTCGTCTTGCGCGGATCATAGACGACGAGCACGGCCTCGGTATGGCCGGTCATGCCGCTGCACGCCTCCTCGTAGGTCGGGTTCGGGGTCGATCCGCCGGCATAGCCGACCGCCGTCGTCCACACGCCGGGCGCCTCCCAGAACTTGCGTTCCGCGCCCCAGAAGCAGCCGAGCGCGAAAACCGCCTTTTCCATGCCCTCGGGATAGGGTCCGGCGAGCCCATGACCGTTGACGAAATGCCGTTCGGGCACGAGCATCCTCGCCGCCCGTCCCGGCAGGCATTGCTCGGGGCTCGGCACGACGAGCTTGTCACGCAGAAACCGCCACATGAGTAGCCACCCTTTGCCGTCGACTCTTCGCTCGGCGGCACACTACCCGGATGTTCGCGACGTGGAAAGACGCCAGCCGCCTGGGTCTCCTGCCCGCGCGCGGCGCCCGCTGCGTCAACGCGCCGCAGCGAAGGATGGCGTCGAACGCAAGCGCGGCGCGGCATCCTCACCTATGGCTTCGCGGCGCCGTTCAAGGCACACTGGCGCCGTCCCCCAACAGGCGAGGTGCCTCTGAGATGATGCGTCGTTGCGTTTTGGCCGCTTTTCTCCTGCTGACGGCAACGACGGCGGCGGCCGCCCCGACGGCGGCCGCCGAACGCGACCCGGCGGCGTTCGTCCGCGAGCTCGGCCGCCAGGCCCTCGATGTGCTGAGCCACAAGGCCTCGCGCAGCGTCAGGCAGGCCCGCTTTCGCGAGCTGTTCCAGGCGAATTTCGACGAGCCCGTCATCGCCCGCTTCGTGCTCGGCCGCTACTGGCGGGTCGCGACCCCGACCGAGCAGCGGCAATTCCAGAAGCTGTTCGAGGACTATGTGGTAATCGCCTACGCGGCTCGCCTGTCCAATTACGGCGGCGAGGTTTTCAAGGTGATCGGCGACCAGCGCGACGGAAACGGTTTTGTCGTCGCCAGCGAAATCGCCCGCCCGAACGGCGATCCGCCGCTGCGGATCGATTGGCGGCTGGTCAGCGACAACGGCGCGCTGAAGATCGCCGACGTCGTCGTCGAGGGGGTCAGCATGGCGGTGACGCAGCGCTCGGAATTCGCGTCGGTGATTGCACGCAACGGCGGCAGCGTCGGCGGCTTGTTGACGTTGATGCGCGAAAAGACCGAGAGCGCGCAGCGCTAGCCGGAGATCGCGTTTGTTTACGGTCGTCACAGCGCGCTTGCACGGGCGGGCGGCGGCGGTCGCCGCGGCCTTCGCCCTGTGCGCCGGCTGCAGCGCCGCGCCGCCGCGCGCGGCGTCGGCAAACGACCCGCTCGAAAAGGTGAACAGAGCGGTATTCGCCGCCGATCGCGTCGCCGACCGCGCCGTTTTGAAGCCCATCGCGGAGGCCTATCACGAGCACCTGCCGGCCGCGGTGCAAGCGGGCGTGCATCACGTCGTCGGCAATCTTTCCGAACCGCGGGTCGCGGTCGACACGATGCTGCAGGGCAAGCCGACGCGCGCCCTGGAAGCGCTGCAGCGGCTCGCCGTCAATACGACCGTCGGCGGCGTCGGGGTTTTCGACGTCGCCCAAAGCTGGGGCCTGCCGGCGCGCGACGCGGATTTCGGCGAGACGCTCGGCGTCTGGGGGGTGAAGGGCGGCCCCTATCTGATGCTGCCGCTGCTGGGCCCCTCGAACCTGCGCGATACCATCGGCACGGCGGTAGATTTCGCCCTCGATCCGCTCGCCTATTTCGGCGGCGCCGCCATCCTCTACGCGCGCATCGCAACCGGCGGCGCCAAGCTCGTCGACACGCGCGCCGAGCACCTGCGCGACCTCGACGCGCTCGAAAGGAGCTCGCTCGATTTCTACGCGGCGCTGCGCAGCGCCTACCGGCAGCATCGAGCGGCCGAGATCCGTGACGCGAAAAAGCCCAATGCTCCCGCTCCGGCGGCCACACCTTCGGTAAAGGGTTCATGATGCCGATCACGCGACACCAAATCATCGCAATCGGCGCTCTGCCGCTCGCGCTTCTCGCCCCGGCGCTCGCCCGAGCCGATGCCGCCAAGGGGGCGCAGCTCGCCCAGCTTTGGTGCGCGAGCTGTCATGTGATCGGCAATAGCGCGGCCAATCCGGTCCAGGTCGGCCCACCGAGCTTTCCCGCGATCGCCAAAGGGAACCTCAGCGCCGCTCGGCTGCGCGCATTCCTGACGAAGCCGCACGGGTCGATGCCCGACCTGTCGCTGACGCGCGCCGAAATCAGCGATCTCGTCGCCTATATCGAGACGCTGCGCTGAAACCGGTCGCAGCCGCCATCGCGTCACTCGAGATCGACGTCGTAACCGCCGCGGTCGACGCGATACAGCTCGCCGTTGTAGAGCCGCCATACGAGCCCCACGAGGAACAGCGCGACGGTGACGACAACGATGATCGCGATGAGAATATTGGTCTGCGGGCCCATCCTCGTCCCCCGAGCATGACCGCCGAGCCGGGGTTTCGCCCCCGTGCCGCATGGCGCGCCATCCTAGGGGATCGCGGCAATTCGTGGTAGCGCTTTCGACCGCGCGGGGCCGCGTCATATGGGGCCGGCGGCTATATCACCCCGCCACCCATTGGTGTAAAGATCGCGCATGGGCGACGATGAAAAAGGCGCGATGAGCGAAGCGCGGCTGCGCTCGATCCTCGAAACCGTGCCCGATGCAATCATCACCATTGACGAATTGGGCGCGGTCCAGTCCTTCAGTCCCGCGGCCGAGCGGCTTTTCGGTTACGCCGCCGCCGAGGTGCTCGGCCGCAACGTCGACATCCTGATGCCCTCGCCCTATCACGAGCGTCACGACGGCTACCTCGCCCGCTACTTGGCGACGGGCGAGCGCCGGATCATCGGCATCGGCCGGGTCGTCACCGGCAAGCGCAAGGACGGCAGCACCTTTCCAATGGAGCTGGCGGTCGGCGAGGCGATCGCCGCCGGCCGCCCGCTCTTCACCGGCTTCATGCGCGACATCACCGAGCGGCAGCAGGCGCAAAAGCGGCTCCAGGAGCTGCAGGCCGAGCTCTTGCATGTCTCGCGCCTGAGCGCGATGGGGCAGATGGGGTCGGCGCTGGCGCACGAGCTGAACCAGCCGCTGACCGCGATCGTCAATTACCTGCACGCCGCCCGCCGGCTCTTCGAGAAGGAGCATGGGGCGCTGCCCGAGCGGGCCGCGGATGCGCTGGATAAGGCCGTGGCGCAGGCTGCCCGCGCCGGCGAGATCATCCGCCGCCTGCGCCAATTCGTCGAAAGGGGCGAAACCGTGCGGCAGCTCGAGAACCTCAACCAGGTCGTCGAGGAGGCGAGCGCGCTCGCCCTCGTCGGCGCCAAGGAACAGGAAGTGCGGGTGATGCTCGAGCTCGCGCCCGACCTGCCGCCGGTTCCGCTCGACAAGATCCGCATCCAGCAGGTTGTGCTGAACCTCGTGCGCAATGCCATCGAGGCGATGGCGGGGAGCGCCGAGCGGCTGTTGACGATCCGCACCCGCGGGCTCTCCGGGGTCGAGGTCACCGTATCCGATACCGGCAGCGGCCTCGCCGCCGCGGTGCGCGACCAGCTGTTCCAGCCGTTCGTCTCGACGAAGCCCGCCGGCATGGGGGTGGGACTATCGATCTGCCGCTCGATCGTCGAGGCGCATGGCGGGCACATCCGCGCCGAGGCCAACCCGCGCGGCGGGACGATCTTTGTCTTTACGCTTCCGCTCAGCGAAACCGACAACGAAACCGAGACGACGCATGCCGCCGACCGTGCTCGTCGCGGATGACGACGAGGCCGTCCGCGATTCGCTGCAGATCCTGCTCGAAGCGGCGGGCTACCGCGTCGAGACCTACGCCTCGGGAAGCGACTTCCTGGCCGCCGCGCGGCCGGCGGGCGAGGCTTGCCTCGTCATCGACGTGCGAATGCCGGGGCTCGGCGGGCTCGAGGTGCAGGAGCGGCTGCAGGCGGAGGGGGCGGGGTTGCCGGTCGTCGTCATCACCGGCCACGGCGACGTGCCGCTGGCAGTGCGCGCGATGAAGGCCGGCGCCGTCGATTTCGTCGAAAAGCCGTTCAGCGAGACGGCCATCCTCGGGGCGGTCGAGCGCGCCCTCGAGATCGGCCGCCGGCATCAGGGCGGCGGCATGGTAGCGGCCGAGGCCGAGGCGCGGGTCGCGCGCCTCAGCGGGCGCGAACGCGAGGTGCTCGACCGCCTCGTCGCCGGCAAGCCGAACAAGGTGATCGCTTACGAGCTGTCGATCAGCCCGCGCACCGTCGAGATCCACCGCGCGCGGGTTATGGAAAAGACCGGCGCCAGGAGCCTCCCCGAGCTCGTGCTGATGGCGCTCGCGGCCGGCATCTCGCCCGGCCCGCATTGAGCCGGGAGACCGGCGGTAGGGGTAATTCCGTATATCGCCGAAGGGCTTCGCGCACTATTTTGAGCGTCGTGAGCAGCGGGAGTCGGGTGTGAGCGAGGGACCCATCATCTATGTCGTGGACGACGACGAGGCAGTGCGCGATTCGCTGAAGGTGCTGCTCGAATCCTACGGCATGACGGTTGCGGATTTCGGGTCGATCGCCGAGTTCCGCCGCGGCCGTGTCGTCGGGCGCAAGGCGTGCATGATCCTCGATCTGCATCTGCCGGGGACGAGTGGACTCGATTATCTCGCCTCGCGCGACTGCGCGAGCCGGCTGCCGGTCATCATGATCACCGGGCGCGGCGACGACGCCACCCGCGAGCGCGCCCGCGAGATGGGCGCCCGGGCCTTTCTCGACAAGCCGGTCAGCGACGAGGCGCTCCTCGCCAATATCCGGGAGGCTTTCGGCGACGCCTGAGGGGCGAACCGTCTTCCACCGATGGATTTGTCACCCCCGCGCAAGCCGGGGTCCATTGTTTCGCGGCACGAACTTATGAGCGTTTCCGTGCCGTCGCCGCTGCTTGCGGATTCGCGGCGACGGCGCGGTGAGCCCCCGCTTTTGTCTGGCTTTCGTCGGGACGACATAGGGATAATCAGGCGAACAGGAGGATCGCGCTGGACTGCGGGCGCCCGATTGCGGCAAACCCTGTCGGTGACGAGCGAACCGAAGTGATCCCGAAAATGGATTTGCCACAGAGCGTGAGCGCGGTCGCGGCGGTGCTCGCCGACGGCGGCCAGCCGGAGCCCGCGCCCGAGTTGTTCCACGACCGCGATGTCTTCGCCGCCGAGTTCGCGCGAGTTTTTCTGCGCCCGTGGCTCGCGGCCGATCATGTGAGCCGCCTCGCCGAAGACGGGCGCTATTTCCTCGTCGAGGCTGCCGCCCGTTCGCTGATGATCACGCGGGAAAGCGCCACCTCGTTTCACGCGCTGCGAAACACCTGCATTCACGCCGGCTATCCGGTCTGCGAGGACGAGGAGGGCGAGGCGGACCGGCTCCTGTGCCCCTACCACGGCTGGCGATATGCGATCGACGGCCGGCTCCTCGAGCCGCGGCTCAGCGCCGAGCAGGAGACCTCGCCGCGCTACCGCCTCACGAGCTACCCGGTGCACGTGGCGGCCGGCCTCTTCTTCCTCGATCCGTCGGGCACCGCCGAGGGCTCCCCGCCCGTCGCGGCGCTTCCCGAGTGGCTCGAAGGCGCCTCGGTGAGTAAGCGTCGGCGCTTCGAGACGAGTTGGAACTGGAAGCACCTGCGCCACTACCTGTGGTCGGCTCCCGAGCTTTTTTCTGCCTGCGCCGTGGACGCGGTCGTCGAATTGGGGCCGCTCTGCCGCCTTCTCGCGAGCGACGAGGAGGCGGTTCTCTTGCAGCTGATCCCGCGCTCGGCCGAGCGCAGCGACTTCCGCATGGTGCAAATCGCCGCCGCGCCGAATGCGGCGCGCGGCCTTGCCGAAGACCGGATCGCCGCCGGGCTGGCGCAGGCCGGCGAGCGGATCGCCGCCGGGCCGCTCGCCTTTCTCGATCGTGATTTTTTTCTCTGGTACGCCGGGCTGATGAGCTGAGCCGATTCCGCCGGCCGCCGCCATCCTCTATCCTGGCGGCACAAGAGCGCAGAAAAAAGGAGCAAAGAGCATGGAACAAGCGGCGCCGAATTGCCTCGCCGGGCTGCGCGTCCTCGACCTCTCGCAATTCGAGGCCGGCCCCTCCTGCACCGAGGTCCTGGCGCTCCTCGGCGCCGAGGTGGTCAAAGTCGAGAACCCGGCGGGCGGCGAGCCCGGCCGCGTCCTCGGCAGCGGCCCCGAACCCGGGGCCGACGCCTACTATTTCATGATCTACAACGCCAACAAGAAGTCGGTGACGATCAATCTGAAGGCGCCGCGCGGCATTGCCCTCGTCAAGGAAATGGCGAAGAAGGCCGACGTCTTCGTCGAGAATTTGGCGCCCGGCACGATCGAGCGCCTGGGGCTCGGCTGGGAGGCGCTGCAGGCGCTCAATCCCCGCCTCGTCTATGCCCAGGTCAAGGGCTTCGGGCGCGGCAGCCCGTACGAGAAGAACCTTTCCTTCGACATGATCGCACAGGCTACCGGCGGCGCGATGAGCGTCACCGGCGAGCGCGGCGGGCCACCCTGCCGGCCGGGCGCGACACTGGGCGACACCGGCACCGGCATGCTGCTGACGATTTCGATCTTGAGTGCGCTCTACGAGCGGCAGCGGACCGGCCGCGGCCGGCATGTCGAGATCGCGATGCAGGACGCGATCATGCAGTACCTGCGCGGCGCCTTCGTGCAACACGCCCGCAGCGGCGAGCCGGCGATGCGCAACGGCGCCAATCCGCTGGCTGCCTCCGGCCCGCCGCCGGCCGGGATCTACAAGACGAAAGGCGGCGGCCCGAACGATTACGTCTATGTCTTCTGCAGCCACAACAACCCCGAGCATTGGCGCCGGCTGTGCGGCGTCCTGGGGCGGCCCGAATTGGCGGACGACCCGGAATACCTCGACCGCGACCGGCGTACGGGACACCAGGCCGAGGTCGATCGCATGGTCGCCGAATGGGCGGCGCGGCATACCAAGCACGAGGCGATGCGGCTGATCGGCGAGAAGGGGGTGCCGGCCGGCGCGGTGCTCGACACGGGCGACCTCCTCGCCGAGCCGAGCTTTGAGAGGCGCGGCATCCTGCAGACCATGCGGCACCCGAAGGGCGAACTCAAAATGCCGACCTTCCCGGTGCGATTCGACGGCGCGACGGCGGAAGTGGGGCCGGCGCCGCTCCTCGGCGAGCACAACCGCGAGGTGCTCGGCGACTGGCTCGAGATGAGCGACAAAGACATCGCGGCGCTGAAAGAGGAAGGCATTGCTTGATTTTGGGCGGGCTCGGACGGTGCGCGACAAACGCTGCGGCGCATTGCCGCCTTCGCCGCTCGCAACTTTGCTTGCGAGCGGGGCCGACGGTTGGTTACAGTGAGCCTATCGGCGCAACTAGTGAAAGGAGGTGATCCTGTGTCTAACCACCAACCGCGGTCCACCGCTGTCGTGACCAGGATCCCTGCAGTCGCGGAGACCCGTGCCTGAGGGCACCGACACGCGGCCGCGAACGGCCGACGGTAATTGGTCAACGGAAGAGCCGCCCCCGGGGCGGCTCTTCTCGTTCACGGGCTCGGCCCCACTGGGACTTGGCCTTAGCGCGCGCAAGGCCTAAAAAGAATGCTGCGGCCCGGGCGAAGCCCCATCAAGCCGCGAGGAGCGAGCCCCATGCCCGACACGATAACGAATTCCCCGATCATCGCCGCCTATCGGGCGAAGACCCTCGGCTCGGCGGCCGACGCGCTGAAGGCCGCAGAGCTCTTCCCGAGCGGCATCACCCACGATTCGCGCTACATCGAGCCCTACGGGCTCTACATCCGCGAGGCGAAGGGGCCGCGCAAATGGGATGTCGACGGCAATTGCTACGTCGATTATTTCGGCGGGCACGGGGCGTTGCTGCTCGGCCACTGCAACCCGGCGGTGACGAAGGCGGCGCAGGAGCAGCTCGCCCGCGGCACGCATTTCGGCGCCAGCCACGAAATCGAGATCCGCTGGGCCGAATGGGTCTTGCGCCTCGTCCCCTCGGCCGAGCGGGTGCGTTTCACCTCATCCGGCACCGAAGCGACCTTGATGGCGGTGCGCCTCGCCCGCGCCTTCACCGGCAAACCGAAACTCTTGCGCTTCAAGCACCATTTCCACGGCTGGCACGACCACATGACGACCGGCTTCGCGAGCCATTTCGACGGCAGTGCGACGACGGGCGTCCTCGACGGCGTGGCGGGCAACGTCGTCCTCGCGGAGCAGAACGACGAGGCGGGCCTCGCCCGCATCCTGGAGACGCATGACGACATCGCCGCCGCCATCCTCGAGCCGACCGGGGCGCACGGCGCGCGGCTGCCGATCGACCCGAAATTCCTGCATGCGCTCAGGGAGCTGACCCGGCAGAAGGGGGTCCTCTTGATCTTCGACGAGGTGGTGACGGGCTTCCGCGTCTCGCCCGGCGGCGCCCAGGGCGAATACGGCATCAGGCCCGATCTGACGACCCTGGCGAAGATCCTCGCCGGCGGCCTTCCGGGGGGCGCCGTCGCCGGCCGCAAGGACATCCTCGACCTGCTCGATTTCCGGGTCACCGAAGAGGCGAAGCGCGAGAAGATCGCGCACCCCGGCACCTTCAACGCCAACCCCTTGTCGGCCGCCGCCGGCGTCGCGGCGCTCGAGATCGTCGGCGCGACGGACGCCTGCGCCCGCGCCAACGCCTATGGCGACAAGGTGCGCCGCGGCATCAACGAGGTGTTCGAGGAGGAACGGGTGCCGTGGGCCGCCTACGGCACCTTCTCGATGTTCCACATCTTCACGAACCCCGAGCGCCGCACCATCGTGCCGACCCGCTTCGACCCGTTCGAGCACAGTGACGAGGCGCTCTCGGGCGACCGGAAGGCGAGCGTTGTGCACAAACTGCGCCTCGCGATGATGACGGCCGGGGTCGATCTGAGCGGCAGCCCCGGGGGCCTTGCCTCGGCGACGCACGGCGAGGCCGAGCTCGAAGACACCGTGCGTGCGCTGCGGCAGAGCGTGCGCCTGCTGCGCGAGGAGGGCGAGCTCTAGGCCAGGGCCTCGTCAATCGACGACCGCGATCGCCTCGATCTCGACCATGAAATCGGGGCCGGCGAGGCGGCGCACCTCGACCGTCGTGCTGGTCGGGAGCGCCGGGCCGAGATAGCGCATGCGCACTTCGGTGTGCTTGAAGAACTCCTCGATGTCGGTGACGAAGGTCGTCGTCTTGACGATGTCGGATAGGCTCGCCCCGGCCGCCTCGAGGCAGGCTTCGATGTTCTTCCCGACCTGCTCGATCTGCGCCCCCATGTCGCCCTTGCCGACGCAGTTTCCCTCCTTGTCGCGGGCCAGCTGGCCGGCGACATAGATCTGCTTGCCGCCGCCCGCGGCGGTGACCACGTGCGAATAGAGCGCGTGCCCACCGATCCGGCGGACGTTCAACGATTCCGGCTGGATTTTTTGCCGCGTGACGGTCATGGCGGTCTCCTCATGTCGATATGCGGAACGGCGAAATCGTCATAGGGCTCGCAGACCGGCAGAAAGCCGAGCCCCGCGTAGAAGGGCGCGAGATAGGCCTGCGCGCTGACGAGAGTGCCGTACCCCGGGTAGGCCTCGGCCGCGAGCCGCAGCGCCTCGGCCATCATCAGCCGGGCAAGACCGCGCCGGCGCCGCGCCGGCGCGACAGCAACCCGGCCGATCCTGACGCAGGCGCCGGGCTCGGCCGGCGGCACGAGCCGCAGATAGCCGGCGAGGTCGCTCTCGACCCGCAGCAGCAGATGGCACGCCGGCATATCGAGCCCGTCGAGGTCGGGATAGGCACAGTTCTGCTCGACGACAAAGACGGCCTGGCGGAACCGCAGGATGCGGTAAAGCAGCGGCGGCGGCAGCTCGCCGAACCGCCGCCATTCCATTGCCGGAAGGTCAGCGGCCGGGCGGGCGGAATCCGACATTCTTTTCCAGCGCGCGGTCGACCTCCTCCATCGTCAGCAGCGCGGTTGTCCGGGTACGCATCAGGCCGCTCGACGACGCGGCGATCCCGAGAGCCGCGGCGGTGCCGTTATCGGGCAGGTCGGCGATCACGTAGACGTCGTCCTGGCCGAGCGCGAAATAAACCGTCTCGACCTTACCGCCGAGCCCCTCGATCGCTTCCGTCACCGCGCGGCGGCGGCCGGAGGCCTTGTCCTTTTGCAATCCTTGCAAGCCTTCGGCGGAATAGGACGCCGAGATCAGGTATTTGGGCATCGCCCATCCTCCCTTTGCTTGCCCGCTATTGGTGCGGGCTGCCGCAGAGCTTACCACAGCGCGGCGAGGCTAAACAGCGCGCCGCCCGCCAGCATGACGAGCACGGGGTGCAGCCGCGGCCAGTGGAGGAGCGCCGCGCCGGCCGCCGCCGTCGCCGCCCACATCGGCCAACCGCCGGGCGCGGCGCGCAATACTGCGAGCCCGCCCGCGAGAATGAGCCCGGCGGCGATCGGCGCGAGGCCGCCTTCGACCGCCCGGTGCCAGAGCGAGCCGCGCCAGCGCCGCCACGCCCGGCCGGCGGCGTAGGTCGCGAGCGAAGAGGGGAGATAGAGGGCGAGCGCGGCGGCGAGCGCCCCCGGCCAGCCCGCCACCTTCCAGCCGATCATCGCCGACAGCATCGTCCCCGGGCCCGGCGCGACGCGCGAGATCGCGAAGAGGTCGGCGAATTCGCGCGGCCCCGTCCAGCCGTGCACGGCAACCGCCTGGTGCTCGATCTCGGCGAGCACCGCGCCGCCGCCGCCGAAGGAAAGCAGCGACAGCGGCGCGAACACCGAAACGAGCGCGAGGAGCGCGTGGCCGAGCGGGTTACGCATCCCCGCCCCGCCGCGGCGCGGCGCGCTCCCAGCGCGCGAAGAGGATGCTCAACGGTGCGAGCCCCAGCAGAACCGGCAGCATCGGCCAGCGCAATACGCCGACCGCGAGGAAGGTCGCGAGCATAAAGGCGAGCCCCCGCATGCGCCGCGACGCGGCGCGCGCGATGCGCAAGCCGGTCGCGAAGGTGAGCCCGATCGCACCCGCCGCTACCCCCTCCAACAGGGCATCGAGGACAGGGGTTTGCGGGACCCTCGCATACAGCGCGGCAAGCGCGACGGCGATCGCGAAGGGCCCCGACAAAAGCCCGAGGAGCGCGGCGCAGGCGCCGGGGCCGCGGCGCAGCGACTGCCCGACCTCGACCGCGAGGTTGACCCCGCTCGAACCCGGCATCAGCTGGCTCAGCGCCGCCGCGGAGAGAAAGCCGCGGTCGTCGAGCCAGCCGCGGCGCTCGACGAAATCGCGGTAGACCCAGGACGCCGTCGAACCGCCGAAGCTGGTCGCGCCGAGCCGGAAAAACGCGCCGAACAGTCGGACAAGCCCGACCGATCTGCCGCCGCTGTCCTCGTCCGCGCCGGGCGCTGCCAAGAGAAACCCTCCCAACCCCGCTGGCC
>DASYYD010000407.1:0-7190 GCA_035934195.1 Allostellaceae bacterium
AGGGGGCGCATGCGAGGGATCAATCGATGGCAAGGATCAAGGTGGCGCGCCCCGTCGTCGAGCTCGACGGCGACGAGATGACGCGGATTATCTGGAGCTTCATCAAGAACAAGCTGATCCTGCCCTATCTCGACATCGACCTCAGATATTACGACCTCGGCATCGAGAGCCGCGACCGCAGCGACGACCGCATCACCGTCGAGGCCGCCGAGGCGATCAAGCATTACGGCGTCGGCGTCAAATGCGCGACGATCACCCCCGACGCCAGCCGCGTCGAAGAATTCAACCTGAAGCAGATGTGGAAATCGCCGAACGGCACGCTGCGCAACATCATCGGCGGCACGATCTTCCGCGAGCCGATCGTCTGCAAGAACGTGCCGCGGCTGGTGCCCGGCTGGACGCAGCCGATCGTCATCGGGCGCCATGCCTATGCCGATCAATACGCGGCGACCGATTTCGTCGTTCCGGGCGCCGGCAAGCTGACGATGACCTTCACTCCGGCCGATGGCGGCGCGCCGGTGACGCGCGAGGTCTTCAACTTTCCCGGCGCTGGCGTCGCCCTCGGCATGTACAACCTCGACGAGTCGATCCGCGGCTTTGCCCGCTCGTGCTTCAATTACGGCCTGCAGCGCGGCTGGCCCGTCTATCTCTCGACCAAGGACACGATCCTCAAGGCCTATGACGGGCGCTTCCGCGACCTCTTCCGCGCCGTCTTCGACAGCGAGTTCGCCGCCCAATTCAAGGAGCGCGGCCTGACCTACGAGCACCGCCTGATCGACGACATGGTGGCGCTCGCGCTCAAATGGAACGGCGGCTTCGTGTGGGCCTGCAAGAACTACGACGGCGACGTGCAGTCCGATACGCTGGCGCAGGGCTTCGGCTCGCTGGGCCTGATGACCTCGGTGCTGCTGACGCCGGACGGCAAGACTGTCGAGGCCGAGGCGGCGCACGGCACGGTGACCCGCCACTACCGGCAGCACCAGCAGGGGAAAGAAACCTCGACCAACCCGATCGCCTCGATCTTCGCCTGGACGCGGGCCCTGCGCTATCGCGGCCGCTTCGACGAGACCCCCGAGGTCGTGCATTTCGCCGAGATCCTGGAACGCGTGTGCATCGCGACAGTCGAGGCGGGCGACATGACGCGCGACCTCGCGATCCTCATTCGCCAGGACCATCCGTGGCTGACCACGAACCAGTTCCTCGACAAGCTCGACGCGAACCTCAAAAAGGCAATGGCATAGACCATTCGCATCAGGGGAGACGGCAATGCGGTTGAGCATCCTCGACGATTATCAGGGCGTGGCGCGGGAGATGGCCGATTGGTCGCCGCTCGAGCGCCGCCTCGAAATCGTCGTCGAGCGCAAGCCATTCGCCGACGAGGCGGCGGCGGCGAAAGCGCTCGCGGACTCCGAGATCGCCGTCCTGATGCGCGAGCGCACGCCGTTCCCGAAGTCGCTGATCGAGCGGTTGCCGAAATTGCGCCTCCTCGTCACGACGGGCATGCGCAACGCCGCCATCGACGTGGCGGCGGCGCGCGAGCGCGGCATCGTCGTGTGCGGCACCGAAGGCGGCGGGCTCGACACCGCCGAACTCGCCTGGGGCCTCATCCTCGGCGCCGCCCGGCACATCGCGGAGGATCACCGCACGATGCGCGAGGGCGGGTGGCAGACGCGGATCGGCCGCCGCATCGCCGGCAAGACCCTCGGCGTCCTGGGCCTCGGCCGCCTGGGCAGCGCAGTCGCCCGGGTCGGCCTCGCCTTCGACATGCCGGTCATCGCCTGGAGCCCCAACCTGACCGCCGAACGCGCCGCCGCGGCCGGCGTCGAGCGCGTCGAGAAGGAGGCGCTGTTCGCGCGTTCGGACATCCTCAGTGTGCATGTCGTGCTGGGCCCGCGCAGCCGCGGCCTCGTCGGGCGCGAGGACATCGCGCGGATGAAAAAGGACGCCATCCTCGTCAACACCTCCCGCGGACCGATCGTCGATACCGAGGCGGTCGTCGCGGCGCTCGATGCGGGCCGGCTCGGCTGTGCCTGTTTCGACGTCTACGACCGCGAGCCGCTGCCCGCGGACCACAAGCTGCGGCGCGCGCCGAACGTCCTTCTGACGCCGCATATCGGCTATGTGACGGAAGAGAACTACCGCGCCTCATACCCGCAGATCGTCGAGAATGTCGCCGCCTTTCTCGACGGCAAGCCGATCCGCGTCATCTGAAGCGATGGCGCAAGAGACGCTGATCCGGCCGTCGCGGGACGAGGATGTCGCGGCGATCGCGGCGATCTATGGGCATCACGTTCTGCACGGGCTCGCCTCGTTCGAGGAAGTGCCGCCCGAGGCCGCGGAAATTGCCCGCCGGCGGGCCGAACTCGTCAGCCGGGGTCTACCCTATTTCGTCGCCGAGGAAGCGGGGCGTGTCGTCGGCTATGCCTATGCCGGGCTCTACCGCCCGCGCGCGGCCTACCGCTTTACGCTCGAAGATTCGATCTATATCGATCCCGAGCGCACCGGGCGCGGCATCGGCGGCCTGCTCTTGGCCGAGCTGATCGCGCGGGCCGGCGAACTCGGCTACCGGCAGATGCTGGCGGTCATCGGCGGCAGCGACAATTGGCCGTCGATCCGGCTGCATCAGAGGCTCGGCTTCAACCGGGTCGGCATGCTGCCGGCGATCGGCTTCAAGTTCGGCGGCTGGGTCGATACCGTGCTGATGCAGCGCGCCCTCGGCGCCGGCGCCGCCACCCTGCCGCAATAGAAGGAGCCTCGCAATGGATCCCGCGCGCATCGAGCTCTACCACGCGCACATCTATTACGCGCCGAACAGCAGGGAGAGCGCGGCGCGCCTGCGCACCGCGATCGCGGAAAATTTCCGCGGCCGGATGGGCGGCTGGCACGATGTGCCGGTCGGCCCGCACCCGGCCGCGATGTATCAGTTCGTCTTCCCGGTCGAGGAGTTTTCCCGCCTCGTGCCGTGGCTGATGCTGAACCGCGAAGGGCTGACGATCCTCGTCCACCCGGAAACCGGCGACGCCGTCGACGACCACTCGCGGCACGCGCTGTGGCTCGGCAATATTTTGCCGCTGCGGCTCGACATCCTGCGGCGCAGCGCCGCCGCCTGAAGCGTCTTAGCCTTTGCCCGGTGGGGTGGCCGCGTCGACGGCGACCCCCGCCGCCGAGGAGCGGTGAAGCTGGCGCCAGATCTGGTCGTCCCGTCGATACCAGTCGCGCCGGAACTCGATGCCGCCGTCGGGGTCGGCGACGGCGGTGCGGTAGAGGACGAAGACCGGCAAAGGCTGCGGCAACGAGCGGGCGTGCGTATTGCCGGGCGCGACTTCCCGGTTGACCGCGGCGAGGTCTTCGCCGAGCAGCAGCGCGGCGAGCGCACGCGGGTTCTCGACGCGCACGCAGCCGTGGCTCACCCGGCGGTTGGCGCGGTGGAACAGCGATTTCTCCGGGGTGTCGTGCAGATAGACGTCGAAACGGTCCTCCATCACGAATTTGAGCTGGCCGAGGGCCGCGTCCGGCCCCGGCAGCTGCTCGATCGCGCTCGCCTTCCAGAACCGCATGTGATGCTCGCTCAAATAGTCCGGGTCGTCGGCGAGGCGCGGCAAAATCTCTTTCTGGGCAATCGAATAAGGAACATACCAGGGGGGATTGAACAGGACATTGGTGATAGAGGACTGAAATTCCGGAGTCTTTCTGTCGACCGCGCCGACGACGACGCGCGTCTCGAAGGCGAGGTTGTCGTCCTTGAAGAGCCGCAACCGCGCGCTCGCCGTGCCGACCTCTATGCGGTCCGCCGGCATCGCCCGCGGCAGCCACCGCAGCCTTTCCATGTTGATCGCGATCTGCCGCGCCCGCGCCCCGGCGTCGAGGTCGAGCTCGGCGAGCGTCTCGGGTCCGAGGACCCCGTCGACCCCGAGCCCGTGCGTTTGCTGAAATCGCGAAACGGCTTTTTCGGTCGCCCCGTCATAGCGCCCCTCGCTCGCATAGCCTTGCGGCAGGTAACCCTCCGCGGCGAGGCGCTTCTGCAACAGCGGCACGCGCGGGTCGGCGGCGCCGGGCGCGAGCCGGGCTCCCGCCGGGACCCGCGGCCAACCGCCGCCGCGGGCGATGTCCCGGTAGCGCGCATAGGCGCGGCGCAAGGCCCGGTACTGCCGCGAAGCCGGCGCCAACTCGCCGACGACCGCCGCCGGGTCGCGGCTCGACAGCGCCCGTTCGAGCACGGCGACGACATCGACCGTCGGCGGCGCGAGGGCTTCGTCGGCGGGGCGGTTCTCGACCGGCACCCCACCCTCGGCGAGGGCATCGGCATAGAGGAGAAAAGCGTCCGACAAGACGAGGTCGCGCTCGATGCCCGACAGCGCCGCCGGCGGGCGCGACAGGAGGGCGCCGTGAAAGGCGGCGGGCTCGAGCCCCTCTTCGCCGGCGTCGAGCACGGCCTTCCTCAGCGAGGCGGCCGCCTCGCGGCGCTTGTCCCACAGCGCCTCGTAGCCGTGCGCGCGGTAGAGGCGGCGCAACCGAGCGAGGTTCAGCCGCTCACCGGCCAGGACGAGAGGGCCGGCGGCATCGAGTCGCGCCCTCAGTGCTTCCGGTCCGGCGACCGGCGCGAGACCCGGCGGCGGCGCAATGGCCGATGCCGCAGTCTCGTCGAGCGGCAGCGAGGCGACGGCAAATCGCGCGCCGAGCGCGACAAGGGCGAGCATGAGGGCGCTCGTGCCGAGCAACCGCGCCGCGTTCGGGCGGGGGCGACGCGTTCGCTCCCTCGCTCTGTCCCCTTCCATCGACATGCCGGCCGACCTAGCGCGTTGGTTGCATACAACTCCCTTGTTGCGCAGCGTTGAGCGCAAGGCAAGCGGACGCAAACCGGTCTTGCGGCAAACGCATGGGCAGAAGCGCCGCAAAGCCGCACGCGCGTCGGTCCGGCCGGGTTTTGACAGCGCCCTCGGTCGAGCCTAGGAAGAGAAGAGCCCCAGGCCCCGCGGCCGGGTCGGCGATCGCGGTTGAGGAGGAGCCCCATGATGCGCGGCCTCAGGAGGCCGGATGTGACGCTCGGCGAGCGCCTCCGCGATTATTTCTCGCCGCGCGAGGTGATCGACACCTCGCCGAAGGTGTCGGACGAGGTCGCCTACACGACCTGCTACATGTGCGCCTGCCGCTGCGGCATCAAAGTCCATCTGAAGGACGGCGGCATCCGCTACATCGAGGGCAACCGCAATCACCCGGTCAATCGCGGCGTCATCTGCGGCAAGGGCGCCTCGGGCATCATGCAGCAATTGTCGCCCGCGAAGCTGCGAAAGCCGCTAATCCGCGTCGGCGAGCGCGGCGCGGGCGAATTCCGCGAGATCGAATGGGAGGAGGCAATCGCCACCGCAGTCGAGTGGCTCGCGGCGATCCGCGCCGAGGACCCGAGAAAGCTCGCCTTCTTCACCGGGCGCGACCAGAGCCAATCCTTGACCGGGCTGTGGGCGGCGCAATTCGGCACGCCCAACTTCGCTGCCCATGGCGGCTTCTGCTCGGTCAACATGGCGGCGGCCGGGATGTACACGCTCGGCGGCAGCTTCTGGGAGTTCGGCGAGCCCGATTGGGAGAAGACCCGCCTGTTATTGATGTTCGGGGTTGCCGAGGACCACGATTCGAACCCGATCAAGATCGCGCTCTCCGGAATGCGCCGGCGCGGCGCGAAATTCGTCTCGGTCAATCCGGTGCGCACCGGCTATTCGGCAATCGCCGACGAATGGGTCAGGATCCGGCCTGGGACGGACGGGCTCTTCGTGCTGTCGCTGATCCATGAGCTATTGAACGCCGACAAGGTCGATCTCGATTATCTGGCGCGCTACACGAACGCGCCCTGGCTGGTGATCGACGCGCCGGGCAGCGCCGATGACGGCCTCTTCGCCCGCAACGAGGCGGGCGAGCCTTTGGTCCTCGACGCCTCGGGCGGGCTCGCTTCCGCCACCGTTCCCGACCAGCAATTTCGCCTCGTTGGCGCCGCGCAACTCGCCGATGGGCGCCGCGCGGTGCCGGTCTTCGAGTTGGTCGCGCGGCGCTATCTCGACCCCGCCTATGCCCCGGAGCGGGTCGCCGAGAGCTGCGGCATACCGGCCGAGACGATCCGGCGATTGGCCGCCGAGATCGCCGACGTCGCTTTCGAAGAGGAGATCGAGATCGACGTGGCGTGGACCGACTGGGCCGGGCGGCGGCACGCCACGATGCGCGGGCGGCCCGTTTCGATCCACGCGATGCGCGGCATCTCGGCGCATTCCAACGGCTTTCACACCTGCCGCGCGCTGCATCTCTTGCAGATGCTGATCGGCACCATCGATGTGCCGGGCGGCTGGCGCTACAAGGCGCCGCACCCGAAGCCCTGTCCGCCGGGCCCCAAGCCCGCCGGCAAGCCGGCCGATATCGCCGTCGGTAAGCCGCTCGCGGGCATCCCGCTCGGCTACCCCTTGTCGCCCGAGGACCTGATCATCGATGCCGAGGGCCAGCCGGGCCGCATCGACAAGGCCTTTTCCTGGGAGGCGCCGATCGCCGCCCACGGCATGATGCACATGCTGATCCGCAATGCCTGGGCGCGCGACCCATACCCGATCGATACGCTCTTCATGTACATGGCCAACATGGCTTGGAACTCGGCGATGAACACCGCTGAGACGATGCGGATGCTCGGCGACAAGGACCCGGCGAGCGGCGAATACCGGATTCCGCGGATCATCTATTCCGACGCCTATTATTCCGAGATGGTCGCCTATGCCGACCTCGTGCTGCCGGACACGACCTATCTCGAGCGCTGGGACGCAATCTCGCTGCTCGACCGGCCGATCGGTTCGCCCGACGGGCCGGCCGACGCGATCCGCCAGCCGATCCTTACGCCCGACCGCGACGTGCGGGCGTTTCAGGACGTGCTGATCGAGCTGGGCGCGATTTTGGGACTGCCCGCCTTCGTCACGCCGGAGGGCGAGCCGCGCTATCCGGGGCTTTACCCGGACTATCTCGTCAACCACGAGCGCCGGCCGGGCATCGGCGTGCTGGCCGGCTGGCGTGGCGCCGACGGCGAGGCGGCGGGTCGCGGCGCGCCGAATCCGCAGCAGCTCGAGCGCTATGTCGCGAACGGGTGTTTCTGGCGCTACGAGCTGCCGCCCGAGGAGCGCTATTACAAGCACGCCAACAAGGCCTATCTCGACCATGCCGTCGCG
>DASYYD010000394.1:0-20155 GCA_035934195.1 Allostellaceae bacterium
CCGGAGCGGGCGCGACCGGATCGCTGCTCGGGATCCATGACGGCACGATCGTCTTGAATACCTGCCGCGCCAGATCGCGCATCCGGGTCTGGTAATAATTGATCTCGAACTCGATCGTCTTTTTCTGCGCCAGCGCGGCGAGTTCGATCTGCGGCCGCCGGTCGTCCCGCGGCACCGGCATGTTCATGATGCCGAACGCGCCGGAGAGCTCGCTGTATTGGACGATGTAATCCAGGAGATCCATGACGTCGTCGCTGCGCAGCCCATAGAGGTGCAGGCGCACCGTCTCGGCGACGAGTTGCCAGCGCGATTGCGTTCTGTCGCGCCAGGCGATCGATTGCAGCGGTCGCAGGCGTTCCGGGAGGATGTCCACCGCCCCATAGGGCGGCACGAGGTTTTGCGGCACGAGGAAGGCCGGGTAGAGCTGCAGCCCGTCCGGCGGTTGCAGCGGCGAGGGGTAGACCTGCGCCGACAGCATCGCGAGCCACAAGGGCAGGCTGTTCGAGACGACGGGCCGTTCGTCGAAGGCCGCGATATCGTCGATCAGCTGCGCTTCGAAGACGGGGTAGATCGCATCCCCGACATAGTGGTGCAGGTCGGCCTGCACGAAATAGGCGCCGCGCGCCCCGAAGGTGAAACGGAACGAACCCGCTCCGGTCGCCCAGGTCCCGACATAGAGAACATCGGGCGCGATCTCGGCGAAGGCGGTGACCTGTTCCTCGGCGGTGAACTCGACACGCCGAACGACGATCGTCTCGTCCTCGGCCTGCACGCCCTGGCTGGCGTAATGCAGCGTACCGTCTATCGAGATCTGGGCGGCCGAGGAAAGGCCATGCACCGCGAGTTGCGCCGGCGAGAGCAGTGCCGCGTTGAGCCAGAATACGAACCCGTCCACCGGCAGGACGGTGCGCACATAGGGAGTAAAGGCCGCGGTTTCGCGCTGGCCGAGGACATCGAGCCCGGCCGCCAATGCGTCATGGATCGGGGCTGACGCGCCGGCCAGCGCATCGGCGACGGAGGCCATGCAGGGGGCGCGATCAATTCGCCCAGAATGGCGGCAATGACGGCCCGGCCCCGCATATTGTCTTCTCCACCCACCACCAGCGTGAGACATCCGGGGGCGCGACCGGCGGCGGCACATAGGGGATCGGGAACGGCGCCGGCACAGGGGGCGCGAGGACCGGCCTGTAATCCACTGCGGTCTTGAACTCGACCCGCTTCACCGTGCCGTCGACATGATACTCGATCGCCTTGACGAGCGGGCAGACCGGCCCGTGCTCAGCTTCGCACCATTGGCATTTCATCTCGGAATCCCTCACAGATTGTGCCACAGAATGCGGAAGAGGCCGCTTACCTAAGCTTTGCGTTGATCGACGCTCTGTTGGAGCGATTGGTCATTGTCCGTGCTTTCGACGACCGCACTCGCGCGGCCATTTTCGAGACCGCTGCGCTGATCCTCGAGAAACATCCGAATGCGTCTAGCCGCTCTGCGGCAGACTTCCTGCGACGGACGCGCCTCAGCGGCCCAAAACGCAAATAAACCGCAGCCTTTACCGGGCTTAACTTCCATGGTCGCACCTTTTGAGGCGTCGAAGGCCAAACTCGACCGCGCCGCTAAGCAACGGCGGAAATGCCAAGAGCGTTTATTTCCCGTTCTGCGCCGACGCCACAGAACTGCGGGCGCGAATCAAGGAATGCCGGCTCCACGCCGCAGGGGCGGATGTCGTCAAGGCGATCGAAACCCTCAAGCCGTACAGGGGCGGAAATGCCCTGTTGCGCGCCATTCACGACATGGACATCGCGGACAAGCATCAGGCGCTACTCCCCGTCCTCGGGGCCGCGACGATCTCGATCAAGGCGGTTATCCGGCATCCCAACATCGGGCTGCCCGCTTTCTCGACCCGCATTGTGAAGGACGGTCAAATTCTTGTGGGGACGCCGCCGTTTCCGGGTATCGACATCGGGGCCGAAATCCCTGTCGAGTTCTTTCTGGCGTTCGGAGGCGCCCCCGGATTCGGCGGGCGCGTAGTGCTCGAATTTCTGAAAAGTCTCGCGCAGGAGACGAATGGCATATTCAAGGCGCTGACGGCGCTCCGCCCTGGTGCCGTAATCCCAGTTGTGCCTGCGAAGGGGCATCGTGCCCTAATGATAGGGCATACCACTAATAGAAGCTAAGTCGTCAAGGGTTGTTAAAGGTATAATCCCCAACGAATTTGTCGAGGGAGAGCGCATCGTTCATCGCTCGGCCTCTTTCGGTTTTGCTGCGAGGCTCTCCAGGCCGACGACTGCCTCGACATGAACCCGCGCCTCGCCGACGTAATCGAGGGCGGTCGCGAGAAAGATGACGCGCGCCTGAGCGGCTTTGCGGGATTGGTGCTCCCACTCGACCCGGTAGACGTACTGGGTGATGTCCTGCCCGTTTTCGTCGAGAACGACGGTCACTTCGCCGTTGCTGCGGATCGTCAGCTTCACCCGGTCATTCCTCGACCCAGGCGCGGAAGCTCTGCTCCATGAGCCCCGTATCCCAGAAGGAGGGCCGCGACGGATTGCTCTTGGCGTAGGGATGCGCCAAGCGGTGATTGACGCCGCGCAGCGCCGCCTTGGTCGGAACGCCGGAGGCCCGCCCGTCCAGTTCGCGCCGGTCGATGAACTCGCGGAAGTCGCTCTCGATCGCGGACAGCGCGCCTTCCGGAAAGAGCCGCTCGCCGGGCGGCGCGTTGCTCAAGACGGAATCGAGCCGGCCCGCCATCGCTTCCGCGATCCGGTCGGCCAAATCCTGGCCGCGGAACGTCGCGAACAGCGAAAAGAGTGAATACCGATGCTCGAGAATTTCGGCGACGTTGCCGGTCGTCTGATAGGAGCCGGTCGTCGCCGGGTGCCGGGTCGGCATTCGCCGGTGCGCCCGACGGCGCGCGGCATGCCGCTCCTGCGCGGTGATCTCGCGGTGATAGGGCATGTCGAGCACGCCGAGGATCAGCTTCACCGGCCCAACCTGAAAATCAGCTAAGGCCCCAAACGGAGGGGCCGTATTTCTGCGCCATCGAGAGATAGGCCTGCCCCCATGGCGACTTCAGCAATTGCAGATCGTAGAGCGTCAGCCGTTTCACGAAATCGGGATTGCTGAGCCCCATCGCGGTGCCCTGGTCGCTGGTCGAGGCGACGACGCCCGGGACGAACGAGGCGATCTTCAGCGACCGCCGCAGGTTGGCGAAATAGACTTCGCTGACCGTTGCCGTCGGCCCCGGCACGCCAGTTCCGGGATTGGGCTGCAAGGGATAGAGAAAATGCGTCGTGTCGGCGACGGCGTAGACGACGGTCGGCGACTTTGGCGGCGGCGCGGAATTGTACGGGTTCGGCGAGATCCCGGAGATCGATACCGCATCGCCGACCTGGATCTGGTTCGGCGCCGCGGTCGTCACCATGACGAGGCCGGCATTCCACGCCACGCCCTCGATTGCATAGCTCTGATCGGCGGCATATTCGGCGAGCAGGTGGCCGCCCAGATTGTAGACCGCGAGCGCGTAGGGCGACCAGCTCGTCGCCTGCGCCACGGCCTGGTCGAGATCGTCATTCGCAATGTTGAGGGCCTGGTCGAAGGCATGCTGGATCGTCGCCGCGCCGTCCGGCAGATAGGGAGCGCCGACCCGCATGACGTTGCGGATCCACGTCGTGAAATCCGTAATGTTCGGCTCTGCGGCGGTCGGCATGCGCTATCGACCCCTCCCCCTCCGGGGCGCTATCCCGCCTTGCGCCGCGACCGCTTCGCCGGCGCCGTCTTCGCCTCCGCCGGATCGCGCACGACGCGGACCCCCTCGGCGACTTCGGGGGAATCGTCGGTGCGCATGTCGCGCGACTGCTCCAAAATTTCCATCTCGAGCCCGCGCAGCCGATCCGGCCTCTGCTGCTGCGCCATCGCGTCGTTGATGTATTCGTTCGTCGCGATCGCCGCGTCGGCCCGCGTTTGCCGGCCCTGTTCGGCAAGGATGCCGCGGCGGCGGTCGACCAGTTCCGAGAGATGCGCGAAGCTGACCGGCCGATCGATCGAATAGACGAGGCCCGAGAATTTCCCCGTCCTGCGGGCTTCCTCGACCGAAACGAGCCCGTACTTGTTGTGCTGCAGGAGGATGCCGTCGATCGCCGGCTGCGAGAGTTCCTTGCGCTCGCCCGCGATCTGCAGCTGGCCGCCAATCGGAATCGTCTGACGGAAGTACCGCGGCGCTTCCGGCAGCCAATAGCAGAACTCCTGCGTCTGATTGGTTGCGTTCGCAACGAAGAATTTGGGCAAGAAACCCTCCTCTGGAAGTATAGCTGAAAATAAGCGGGACGGAGCCGGCTGCCCGGCCCCGCCGGCCTCACTGGTATTGCGCGGAGATGATGACGATCGCCTCCGGACGGACGCCCCAGCCCGGCGTGACCCGGATTTCCGAGGTCACGTCGATCGTGCCGCCCGGCATCGGCACCGGGATCTCGCGCGGCGCGGCCATGTCGGCATACATCAGGGTGCACGCATCGAGGCCGGGCGCCAGTTTCGCGAACTCGTTGGTGTTGACGTTGCGGCCCTGCGGGTTCGCGACTTCCGGCATGACGATCAGGATCGCGTCGGTGCCGCCGGCGCCCTTGCCCTGCAGCGTGTCGTCGTAGCCCCAGGTGATCTCGTCGCCGTTGTCCATCGCGATCTTCTTGACCGTCCCGGCCGTCGTCATCGTGCCGGCGCCCTCGCGCTGGAACTGCATGAGCTGCACGATGTCGGCGTACTCGATCTGCGCCCCGACCCGCTGCGGCATCAGGAAGGTGAACTTCCGCCCGATCCCGAGTTGGTTGGTGCGCTGCTTCAGGAGGCCCAATTGCTGGGTCAGGAAGAACGCGAGCTGGCCCGAATCGTAAGTGACGATCGTGTCATTGCCGTTGCTGTCGGCCGGCAGCGAAACGGCGGTCGCGCCCTGGGCGTTGAGCAGGCCCTCGCCGTTCGCCGGGTTATAGCCGTAGAGCAGCGCATTCCGCATCAACTGGAAGTGCCCCTGCCGCATGCCGAGGCGCTGCGCCTCGACGATCGAATAGCCCCACCCCGCCGCGGCGGCGGTGTCGTGGTGGTCGTATTCCGCCCGGACCCGCTGCAGATAGGTCGCGGTGCCGATCATCTGGTTGACGACCGTGCAGGAGGGGAGCGAGTTGAACGCGGCCTGCGCGGCGCCGACGCGGGTGCGCACGTCGATCCGCTTCGCATAGACGGCAAGGTCGCCCTCGCCGATCTTGACGCGCGGCTCGGAGTTCGGAAGCGTGTCGAACGCGCCCGACATCTGGTTGTACGCGACGATCAGTTCGGGCTCGATGAAAGAGGGGTGCACCTGCACCCAGGCATTGGCGATCGTAGCCATGTCTTGCTCCTATGGCGGCAACAAAGAGGCGGCCGATGCCGCCGGGGGAGGGTTGGGGAATACTGCTTTCGTCCCTCTCCCGGACCCACCGGGAGAGCGCGACCCGGGCGAGCGCGTCAGATCGTGATGACCGCCGTCGTGCCGGCGTAATTCCACGTCGCGTAGCCCGTGCTCGGGTTGTACGAGACGGTCAGCGAGTTGCCCGGCAGGATGCGGTCGACCCGGCAGGCCAAGGCACCGGTGCCGAAATTGATCAGCCCGGAACCACCGATCGTGCCGACCACCCCGGAGGCGGCGACAAGGGTCAGGACGACGGTCGTGGCGGTGGCGGAAACGACGGTGAAGTTGCCGTTGACCGCGGCGGCGCCGCCGGTGCCGGTATTGGTCTGGCCGCTGACGTTGAGCACGTCGCCGGCGACCGGCTGGAACGCGCCGGTCCAGGCGGCGACGGTGAGCGTCATCTGGCCGCCCGCCGTCGCGGCCCAAGTGGCCGAGCTGATCGAGATCGTCGCGGTCGAGGCGTCGTAGGGCTGCAGGCGCTGGTTGTTGAAGTCCCACGAGACATTCGCCCCGACGAGGCCGCCTTCGAGGCTGACGAGGGCCGGGTCGGCCGCGACGAAGATGCGCGCCCCGGAGCCGAGCCGGACGTAGTTGAAGGTCATGCCCGAGCCCGCCATCGGCACCGGCGATTGCGGCGTGATCGGCGCGTTGTAGGCCTGATTGAAGAGCGCGAAGCCACTGAGTCCGCCGGCGCTCGTCTGGGTCAGGGTTCCGGCGCGGCCGATCACCGAACCCAATTGCTCGGCCGGGTTGCCCGACGCGAGGTTGGGGACCAGCTCGTAGACACCGACCCCGCCCCACATCGGCAGGGTCTCGCCCGTCGCGACGACGCCGGACCTGAGCGCCCAACGGGCGGCCGGGTCGTCGTACATGGTTCCCTGGACGCCGCCCGAGGTATCGATCGTGAAGGCGCCCGCCGCGTTCGTGGTGGAAACGTAATTGAACGGTATGTTCGCGACCATTTCAGACTCTTTCCTTGTTCAAAGTCTGGTTGCGTCGGGTAATCCGGCCGTGCACGTCATCCGGATTGCGAGGCTCTTTCGATTTGTATTCTGCGCCATCTGGCGTGCTCCACCAATAGAGCCCGGTCCAGAAAAATGTAACTCGCCCAAGGCTATCTGTGTCATTGCGAGCGGCATGGGCGAGATAATTCTGTCCATCTGGCGTATGCCACCAATGTTGGCCTCGCCTTCGTGACGCGCGCCTTGAAACTACATCTGGGTCTTGTTTCCGACCGCGCAGCTTCACGATCGACTTCCCGAAATGCGCCCGCCGCATTTTCTCTATTGTTTGGGGACTGTGCCGTTTGCCAATGTGGGCAACTCTAATCTTTTCTTTGGTCTCGTCTTGATGAAACCAACCCGAGCGACCAGCTACCCCGTCTCCGCCATTGGTGCGATTTACCAGGGGCCCGAGGCCAAGATCTTCCCGGCCAATCGATTTGATAAGGGCAACCTCCAACGCACTGGCGATCTCCCTAGTCAAGCCGTCAGCGACAACGATAAACGGGAGCGGCTTGCTTGCATTGCTAATGATATTCGCTAAGTGAGGATTGTGGCTGCCACTGATGTGGCGAGTGTACCGCACTTGGCGTCGGCCCATTCCCACATATGCAGGCGTGTAGTCGGGCCGAAAAAACAAATAAACGCAGCGATCCGCCGTCGTGGCAGACATGAGAATCCCTATCTCCAGTCCCAATGAAGGTCATGGCGCAGAAGGCCGGTGGGATTGCCGGCTTTTCGGGTGGCCTACCCTATCTGCGCCATTTTCAGCATATCATGCCGAGCGCTTCAGCCCGAGCCGGGTCGTGGTCTGGCCGGGCGTCATGAAGTCCGACATCCACGCCAAGGGACGGCCGGCGAATTCGACGATCTCGAGGCCGCCCGGGCCGCGCTTCTTGATTTCGCGCAACAGGCCCGCGGGGACGTTCGAGGGCGTCCGCGCCGCAAGGTCGGCATCGGCATAGATCTGCCGCTCGACATTCTCGAACGCCTTCGCGTCGGTCCTGGCCAAGAGCCCGAGATCGGTGTCCTTCCACGCCGCGCTGTGGCGCTGCAACGCGCGGGCGGTGCGGATCCGATAGAGCAGCGGGGTTTCGCCGGCGACGGGGCGCATCGAACGCTCGCCCAAGGCGAGCAGCGCGTCGTCGGCGCGGGCCTGCGCTTGCGCGAGGACTTCGTGGTCTTCGTCGCTGCGCTCCAGCATCCGCTGGCGCAGATCTTCGGCATCCTTGCGCGCGTGTTCGGCGTCGGCCCTTGCCTTCGCGGCATCCGCTCCGGCCTTCTCGGCCTTGTCGTTGGCGTCGCGGACCAGCGCTTCGGTGTCCTTGCGGGCGTGGATCCGGCGCACCACGGCGTCCATTCGGCCGCAATGGGCGCCGGCGCTCTCGTCATGCCGGCGGGCCAGATGCGGCATGCGCAGCTTGCCGCGCACCGCCCTGTCCATCCGCTTCGAATAGGAAGCGTCGTCCTCGCCGTCGTGGCGGATCACGGCCTCGTAGGGGATCTCCTTTTCGAGTTCCGCTTCGCGCTCGCGCTCCTCTTCGTCCTCGTCGTCGCGCTTCTTCGCGTCGGCCTTGACGTCGCCCGAGGGCTTTTTCTCTTCGGCCTTCAGCGTATCCTCGGCGGCGTCGCGGCGCGTCTTCAGGCCGGCGTGCCGCCTCACGAGGGCGTCGATCCGCTTCGAGTGGTCGTCGCGGGATTCGTCGTCGCGCTTCGCGAAATGCCCGGCATCGTGTTTGCGCGCCAGCGCATCGGCGCGTTTCGAGTGGTCTTCGCAGGATTCGCTGTCGCGGCGCGCGAGGCGGTGCCCCGCCGCGTCGCCGCGGGCCTCCTCTTCGAGGCGCTCGGCCTCGGTGCGCTCTTCGCCGGCAAGCCGCTCCAATTCTTCGGCCTGGCGGTGCTCTTCGGCCGCCTCGGCCTCCTTCTTGCCGGCCTCCTCGGCGTCGGCCCGCGCCTTGTCGTGCGCGTCCATCCTCGCGTGCAGTCCCTTGACGGTGTCCGCCAGACCTTTCACTGCGTCCGCGATGGCGTCGAGCTTGGCGTCTGCCGCATCGTCGCGCGCCTTGTCGTCGCGGGCCTTCGTATCGTCACGCTCGGCCATGTCCTGCCTCTTCTCTTCGTCGTCGATGATGATGCCGGCGGGGCCGCCTGAGCGGTCCCACACCCCGAGATCGCAAATCGCCAAATGATCGAGGAGCGCGGGGTCCGCCTCGATCAGGAGATGCTTCTTGTCGTCGAGCTTGATCCGCTCGCCGGAACCGCCCGGCCCGAACACGACGGCCGGGCTGGTCGAGAGCCGATGCGCCTCGAGATAGTCGGCGGCACCGCGGTCGATGATCCGTCCGACGCCCCACACCTCGTCGCCGGCGGCATCCTCGATGCCTTCGCGCCCGACATACGGATAGACGACCGCGCCGATGTTGCGGTCGGCGTATTCCTGGCTGTCGAGCATCTCCTTTTCCGGGTGCTCGACGATGACCGGGAGCCCGTTGCAGCGGGCGAGAAAGCGCTCGTTCAGATAGAGCGAGGGGTCGCGCCAGGCATATTCGTCAAGCGCCTTGCGGTAGGCCGCGCCGGTGCCGGTGATGCGCAGCGCGACATAGAGCGAGTTGGCGAAGCGCTGCGGGCTCGGCAATTCGCCGCGGGCAATTGCATGGGCGACATCGGTTTCGTTCATGCCGAGCCGCTCCAGCGCGGCCCGCGCGCCGGGGTGCAGGTCCTCCGCCGGCATTACGGACTACGGCGCTTTCCGCGGCTCGAAATAGTCGCACACGCCCTCGGGCGAGATTTCGCCCTCGACGAGCGTGCAGCGGTCGGGGGCGCGGAACATTGTGCATACCTCGCAGCGTTTCTCGTCTTCCGAGCGGTCGCGTGATCCGGCCCTGCCCTTCGGCATCGTCGGCTCGGCCGCATCCGCGTTCGCCTCCGGCTTCGGGCCGCCCGCCAGCGCCTGAGCCCCGGCAACCCAGCGGAAGGCGTCGTGCTCTTCATTCAAAACCAGATCGAATGGCTCGGGGACGCGCTGCACGAAGGTCGTGTAATCGACGCCGTTCGCGACGCGGCGCAACAGGAGGTCGCGCCGGCCCTCGGGGCATTGCCCCAATTCCTCGACGCATTCCCGAACCGCGGCCTCTTCGGCCGTCTCTCCCGCTTCGATCTTGCCGCCCGGGAAGGCCCATTCGCCGGCATGGTCTCCCTCGCCGGTGCGCCGCAGCAAGAGAACCCGGCCATCCGGGGCGATGAACATGATGCCGGCCGCGCGCAGAGGTTCGGCGTCGTCCACACGACCTCCGCTCGGCAGGGCCACGAACCTCAGGCCGCCGTCGCCCGGAAAGGGCTCGCGGTGGTCATGGGCATTGATCAGGATGTCCTTCGGGATCGGACCGCGGCCGCCGCGGAAAGCTTCGCAGGTCCAGCCGATCCCCGGTTGCGGCTTCGGGGCGAACCGCGCGCACCCGAAGCATTGCGGCGAGATGCCGCTCGACACCGTTATCGAGGCTCCGCAGCGAGGAATGCTTCCATCTCGCCGACCTGCGGGCTCGGTGCCCCAAGGCGCATGCCGGCGAAGGTTTCGCTGAACCACTCATCGGGGTCGACGAGCGCATATCCCGAAACGGCGATCGCCGGATCGGCCAGCGCCGCGGCGTGACCGGCTTTGGCGAATTCGCCGGCGCCCGGTGTCGCGCTCGACAGCAGATGCCCGAATTCGTGAGCGATCAAATGCTCGGCCTCCGTCATGCCGCCGTGCCAGAGCGGCGTTCCGTAGGGCGCGGCTTCACGGCCCAAAAGCGCTGCGGCGGCCAGCTTCTCGCGGGGCTGCGCGAACCAGTAGGCGTTGAGCAGAATGTCGCTACCCTCGACCGAGCCGAGCGAGCGGTCGTCCGCGTATTTTCGGAAGAGTCGCACAGCCCCGAGATCGACCTCGGGATAGGCGGCGCGGAGGGCCGCAAGCTGCGCCTCGATCTCGATCCGGAAATCGGGATGGAGCGCGGTATCGAGCAGCATCACATCGAGCCGGCCCAGCCGGCCCCGCCACTGTTCACGAAACGGATGAAAACCTGTGCGGTCGCGGCCTGCGTCGTCGCGACCGCGAACCCGTAACCATCGACCAAAGCCCTCGCTTCGGAAGCCACTGACGCTTCACGATCGAGACGCTCCACCGCAGCCTCGATAGCGGCGATCTTGCCGCGCAGCAGATCCTCAAGATAATTCGGGCCGCCGTCGCTCTTGGTGAACCGCCCCCGCAAGGCCTGCAATTGCACGATGCTGCGCTTAAGGCTATCGCGATTTTGCGATAATTCGGCGCCGCAGCGCCGCAGCCAATCCTTCATCAGTTCGACGAGCGCGAACTCGGTCGGCAAGCGGTTTTGCCGTGCGATGTCTAAGAGGATCGCATCGAGGGCCTGATGCACGAGGCTCAGCACTTCGGAGAGCCGGTTGTCGGGCTGCGCTTCGTCAAAGATGCCGCTTTGATCGTAGCGGCGTCTTTTCTCCGCGTCGATCAAGACATCATGCGCCAGCTTGAGCTTGCCGAACTCGCCCGGATCGCCCCCGGCATCGGGATGTGCCTGTTTCGCGAGCCGGCGATAGGCCTGACGGATCGCGTCGCGCGAAGCGTTCCGGCGCACGCCGAGAACTCGATAAAGATCCATGCCTCAATGTTCCCCGTCGAACCGCGCCGGGCAGAGCCAGGACCCCGCTTCGGCATCCCAGAACATCGCCATGCCGCAGCGGCACGGCCGGGCTCGGTTGCGCCGGCCCGCGGACTATCCTCGCTCTTGATGGCCCGCGGCACGCGCCGTCGGCGCACGACCGGCCGCCCTCGATCTCCCGCCGGCACCTTGATCAGCCGCGCTCGCTCAGGCCAAGTGCCCGAAGGAACTGCCGGGCCAGAAGAGCGACATCGCTGTCGCGGTCGATGTTCGGGGCGCGAAGGAGGACGCGGGCGACTGCGATCGCTCGGGTCCGCTCGCTCGCCACTTCCGGCACGCCGGGGGCGGTCAGGGGATCGCGGGACGAAGCATTCATCGCGTCATCTCTCGATAGGCGGCAAGGGGGAGGGCCGGCGGCACCCGCGCCGGCTCCAGTTTTCTCGGCAGCCCGACATAGCCGCAGAGTTCGTCTAATTCTCGCCTGATCTCGCTTTCTGTAAAGCCCCAGAGTTTCATAAATTCGGCCGATGCGAAAATGGCCGCCGCCACTATCGTGCCGGTCAGCTTCTCCGCCTCGCTCATGCCGCCCGCATCCTCTCGGTTTGCGCCTTGACCCGCGCCAGTTCGCCGCGGCCTGTCTCGGTCAGCATGTCGGGCGGCAGGAAGCGCAGCGCATGCACCCATTGGTAGCGGCAGGAGCAATAAACCAGTTCGGCCGGCCGCTCAATCTCATCGGTGTACCCGGCCGGCCCCGGCTTCACGAAGCCGCGGCGCTGCGCCCAGCTGTCGCGAACCAGATAGACACGCCCGTTGCGTTCGACATGCTCGGGCCGGGCCTGATAGCCCTGCGCCTTCGCTTGCGCGACCGAGGGGTAGCGGCTGCGCCAAATCCCCGCCAGCGCTCCTCCGTCAGTCGCGAGGATCTCAGACAGGTTCGCGGCGAGCTTCGCCCCTTGGTCGATCGCGACCCGACGTTCGACATAGGGCAGTGACGCGAGCGACTTCCGGGCCCGCGCCTTCGCCTCGCGCTTCATTGCCATGGTCGTGCCGCCGGGCGGGATCGAGGTGGCCCAGCCGGAGAAGTGCTGCAGCGTCTCTTCGATGGCGCGCTGCCGGTCGAGCTTGATCAGGCTGGCGCTCGCCAAGATCCGGCGGTCTAGTTCCGCTCTGAGCGCCGGCTTGACCCGCGCGAGGGTGAAGCGCTCGATGCCGCGATGCGCGCGCAGCAGGCCCTCGCGATCGACGAGCCGCCGATAGACTTGGCCCAAGGCTTCCCGGATGCGCCGCTCCATCTCGGCGTCGGACATCAGCCCGCGCTGGGCCGCGTTCCTCAGCCGCTCGAGCCACAAGCCGAGCCGGCTTTC
The DNA here is from genome assembly GCA_035934195.1 of Allostellaceae bacterium. Taxonomy (GTDB): domain Bacteria; phylum Pseudomonadota; class Alphaproteobacteria; order ATCC43930; family CGMCC-115725; genus AP-15. Next base: position 12,453 of record DASYYD010000394.1, read on the forward strand.
CGAATCGTAGCCGCGATCTACGAACTCGGCGACGGCCTCGGTCAGGATTTGCGTAAAGGTATCGGGCGGGGGCGGCATCGTCTAAGCGACGACGACGCTCGTCGTCCCGCCGTTATCGTAAGTCACCGTCGCCGCACCCGGTCCCGAGATCGCCACCGTGACACCGCCTCGCCGGTAAACCGGCACTCGATAGCTACGCGCGCCCATTCGGTCGGCGATCGTGATGCTCGCTTCGTCGACGGGGTCGCCGAGCCCCGTGCATGGCAGTCGATAGGCGCAGGCCGCGGTCAACATCAACGTCTCGCTTCGCCGTGCGCCCGGCCTCGCTGCGTCGTCAGCCAATCGTTGAGCATCGCCACGTTGGCGCTGTCCTGCGAGGCGAAAGGATGGCCGGGGCGATCCCGCTCCTCTTCGCCCAGCGCGCTCTCCTCGCCGGTCGGCTGGCCCTGCGCGGCGCGGCTTTCGAGATACTCCCGCAGCGCATCGAAATCGAGCACCAGCTTCGATCCCTCGAACAGCCGCTCGTGCGTGTTGAGGTTGTCTTCCGCCCAGGTGAGGAGCTTCACCTGGTTGAAGGGATCGAGGATCGGCGCCAGCACCTGCACGGTGGCGATCATGCCGCGCAGCTTCACATCGTCGACATTGACCTCTTCCGAGGGCGGCTCCTTGATCAGCGAGGGCCAGGTCGCCTTGAACGCGCCGCGCCAGCGCTGGAACGCTTCCGAATAGCTGCGTTCGGCGTATTCGCCCGGGTGATTGTTCTGGATCGTTTCATAGAGTTCGGGCGTCCAGGCCCGCCGCATCGCGATTTCGTCGAAGAACTCGTAGACCGGCGCCATCTCGATCCGCTCGCGATCGACGTATTGCGCAACCGCTTTCGCGTCCTCGGTCCCCTCGCCGAACCCCTCGACAAAGGCTTCCTGGGTCAGGAGCTTCGCCGGCATTCCGGCGGCCGTCGCGATGTTCTTGATGATGTTGTTTCTCGCCAAGCCGTGCGGGCCGTCGAGGTTCTGCAGGTTCAGCGTCTCGATCGACTCGTCGAGCCCGATCCCCAAGACCTGCCCGGTTTCCCCGGATTTGAGGAGCGCCCGCTTCACCCCCATCATCGCTTTCATGACGCGATCGACGATCGAGCCGCCGTTGTCGATCTTCGCGATGAGGAGCCCGACCTTGCGGGCCACCATGTCATCGGCGATCATCGAATTGAGAAAGCTCTTCAGCGGGTAGAGCGCCCGCTGATAGACGGACCGGCCGGCATAGGCGAAGGCCGAGCTGGTCCACGCAATGTAGATCGATTCCTCGTTGAGCAGGGTGCGGGTGCGGGAGCGGTGGTAGCGCTGGCCGTTCACCATGATGTCGCCCGGCTTCTGGAAGGACGGGCTGTTCGGGTCCTGGTCGACGATGAGCCCCGAGGTATTGAGGGGATCGAAGACGTTGAAATAGAGGCTCTTCTGATAGAGATCGGCGAGCTTCAGCGGCGCTTTCGGGTCCTGGTTCCGGACCCCGACCGCAATCGACGAAAGCCCGTAAACCCGGCTCTGGGTGCGCACGTTGAAGATGTTTCGGCTCGCTTCGAGCCGCTTCCATTCCTCGTTGAAGGCACCGATCAGAACCTCTTCCGGCCCGGTCGGCACCGAGATGATGCGGTCCTGCGACTGCGCCAAGCGGATCGGCGCCTCCGCCATTTTCGCGCCGAGGACGTGGTACAGATAGATCAGCTTGCACAGCTGATAGGACGGCTCGGCGCCGGGCTCGATGTCCTCGGCGAGCATGATCTGCGACAGCGAGGAGCCGAGGCTCGTCGTCCCGACATTGACCGTGGCCGAGCTGATCGGGGTGTCGGTCATCGCACTCCCCTAGCGCCCGGTGCGCCGCGGCCGCGCCAATACTTCGTCGAGGCCCAAGGCGATGCCGCGCAGAAAGGCGAGGGCCACGGGATCGTCCTCGCGGTCGAATTTGAGGTCGAGCATCGCGGTCCAGGCCTGCGCCGCGGGCGCCTCCAGGGCCTCTCTCGCGATGACGACGGCGCCGGCCGCGACATGCCCCGTGACGGCGACGCCGAGATCGACCGCGGTCATCCCGGCGATGTGTTCGGGCAGTTGATGCGCGCGGCAACCAGCCTGTTGCGCCTGCCGGGCTATCCCTTCGCCGGCGAGGAAATTCCCGACCGAGCCGTGCCGGGCGCGGCAGAGACGCGCCAATTCCTGCAACCGTCGCTCGACCCCGACAAAGAATCCGGCAATCGGCGCGTTGATCGCGGCCTCGATCAACATCAAGGACAAGACCGCGTCGCGCTCGTAGCAGCGCCGCGCCCAGAAGAAGGCGGCGGTCGCCCCGTCGATCGCAAAAGCGGAGCTGGCATAGACCGCATCGCAGACGCGGGGCAGCGCGAACGCCCGCATCAAGCCTCGCCAGCGAACATCTCGCGGCTCCACAGGCCCCGGCTCGGCAGCACCATCAATTCGGTGATCGCCCACACCAAGGCATCGGCGCGATCGGGCGAGCGCGTTCCGAGATAGCCCGCCGTCGAGAAGCTGAGCATCTGATCCTCGAGTTCGGCGAATTCGCCGACATGGCGTATCCGATCGCCCTGCCAGACCCCGTGATCCTGATGCCCGTAGAGCGCCGATACCGGCTCGGCGCGCACCGCCTTGCCGCGCGAGGCGGAAACAAGCTTGACCGGGACCGTGCGCGTCCCCGCCGCAGCCTGAATGACCGCCCGCACCATGTCGCCGCCGAAATTCTGCTCTGCGACGATCGTGTCGGCGTGGTGCCGATCGTAGGCCTCGACGACGCGGCGCCCCCAAGCTTCCGGCGGCAGGTCGCAGGTCAGATCGGCGAGCACATAAGCATTGCCATCGATCCCGCGGGCCGCGACGACGATGCCGACCTGATCGGAGCGGCTGTCTTCGGTGCCCGCCGTTCCCGACGGATCTACCGCGACGACGACGCGCGCCAGGTCGGCCGGCACATCCTCGGCCGAACAGCGCGCGTGCTCGATCACCTCGAGCGTCCACAGCGCGCCGTCGATCTCGGCTTGGTAAACGCCGTCCCAAAAGCGCTTGCGCTGGCGCTCGGGCAGGGCCGCGAGCATCTTCAGGGTCTCCGGCGGCAGGTTTTCCGCGTTGTCGCGCGGATTGATGTAGGCGTAGGCAAATTCGTTCGGCTCGGCGAGCGGCCGCCGGCTCTGAGGGTCGCGACCCTCGACAAACTCGCGGTGCGTCCAGTGCGCGGTGCCGACCGGGTTCAGATCGTAATAGGCCCGCAGCGCCAAGCCAGGTATCTTTTGCGCCAAACGGGTGCGGCCAATGAGGATCGACGAGTAGGGGATCTGCGAACATTCGCAGAAGTAAATGGTCGCGTATTCCATGCCGAGGATCTTCTCGACACGCTCCTTGTCATCGAGGCCGCCTACCCAGATCTCGGAGCCGCCCGGCACCGAGACATACCCGTCAAGGCGACGCTCCTCCAGCTTGACTTCCGGGAAGCACAGCTTCCCCACTTTCGGCAGCGTGTCGAGCCACAGCGAGGAGCGTGCCGCGTTGCCCCGCAACCGCAGCATCGCGTGGCGCGAGCCCGGTGCCCGCAGCGCCCGCGTCAGGATCGCCCGGGTAAAGAGGAACGTCTTTCCCGATCGGGCGCCGCCCACCAAGAGCGTGTGGAGTTGCGGACCCGCCAGCAGTTCGTTGAGTGCTTGCTGCCGCTCGGTGAGCCTAAAGTTTGGCGTCTGCGGCGCTGATCTGAATAATGACGGGGGCGCCATCCTTGCCGGTCATCTCGACCTTGCTTGGGAACATACCGAGGTGACGCCCAAGGTCGACGAGCGCAGCACGCTTGTCGGCGAGCTTGAACTTGACGCGGCGCACGTCGCGCGCATCCTCGCCGCGGCCATCGACAAAATCTTCAACGGTGACCTCTTGGAGCGCGGCCGCTTGGTCGCGCGTCAGGGCCGAGAAGTCGAGATAAGGGTCGCCGTGCGGGCCGACTTTCATATAGTCGGCCATGTTGGCGAAACCGAGTTTAACGAGTTCTGCGAGCACGGCATCGGCCGTGATTTCGGTCCGCTTCGATTGCGCCTCGCGGGCGCCGGCGACGGCCGCCGCAACACTATCTTTCGCTAACAACCGAGCGGCCTGTTCATTGGCCGACCGCTTGCTATAGCCGGCCCGGATTGCCGCCTGCGTGCCGTTGTAGTCGACGATGAACTCTTCAACGAACCGCTGCTGCTTCGGGGTAAGGCCGCATTCTTTCGGCATGGCGGTTTAGTTCCGGGACAGTCTGCGGCGCGAGCTCATCGGATCTGGACAGCGAATTCGAGCGGGACGGCACCGAAGAACATCAGCGGTCCCTCAACAGAACGACCCGCCCGGAGGCGGCCGTCCCGGCCCGGCCGAAGCCGGACTTCTCCTTCCACAGAGCGGTGCGAGAATAGCTCAAAAAACCTGCGTGAGCGAGCGGTGCCCTGGCCGGCGAGGGGATCGTCGCCGCAAATTCTGCCGCCGCCCCTCGCGCGTCGGCGGGCAAGAAACGAAAGACCGCGCTCGGCTTACTCGCCAACGGTTTGCGGGATCATCTCGCCCGCGACGAGGAACCACTCCGGGTGACGCCGCCGCCAATATCCTGCCGACGCCTGGGCGGCGGCAAGCGCAGCGAAGGGACCCTCGATCACAATCCAGGCCGCTGGTGCGCCGTTGCGCGTCACCTGAAGGACCTTGTTCACATAGAAGCGCGGCGCACCGCTCATGGATGCCCGATGCTCCCGAACCGCGTCCCGTCGTCCCACACGATGGCGCTCCCGCGCGCCGCGCCCGGCGGGCATTTGGTGACGCCGTGCGCGGCAATCCAGGCGTCGATCTCGGCGCGCCGGGGATCGCCGCGGGCCGCAACCCTTGGCCGCCGCCGGCTTGGCGGCGCCGTCTGGCGCGGCGGCGATAGCGGCCTCGGCTCTTGTAAAGGCTGAGGGGCGAGCCTTGCAAAGGCTACCGGCCTCGCCAAGACGGGCGGCGGCGAAACCGCTCTTTGCCGCTCGCGTGGCGGCTCGCGCCCCGGCTCCACGATGGAGCGTGGCGCGCTCGTCCGCTCCGGTCTTTTCAAGCGCCGGCGGTGCCGGGCCATGGCCGCGGCCGAGCCGCAACGCTTCGAGCAATACCGCGCCCGTAAATCGCGGCCGGCAATGTCCGCGCCGCACCGTTCGCAGCGTCGAGGCGGGATTTCCGGCACTGGCGGTGCCGGCGCCTGGGCGGCAAGCACCTTGCCGGCTGCGACCGGTTTTCCCGAGGGCGCGACCCGCGGCTCGGGCTCGGCGGCGCGCGGCAGATCCCGCCGGACGTCGTCAGGCGCCGCTGCCGGCGCGGCCCGCAGTTCTGCGATCAGCGCCTCGAAACGGTCGATGATCTTATCGGCGGGGACAGCGCCCCCTATCGCGACCGCAATCTGCCGGGCGATCGTCAGGGCGGCTGCGGCGTCGGCGGCGCAGCCCAGCGCCATCCCGAGCCGCTTCAGGCGGCGCAGCGCGGGGCCGGTCACTCGATGCTCCGCTCCACGATCCGGCGCAGTTCCGCGCGGCCGCGGAAGAGACGCGAGCGAACCGTTCCGATCGGCACACCGAATTCTCTGGCTGCGGCCGCGTAATCGAGGCCATCGCCGCCAACGGCGAGCACGGCCCGCCGCTGTTCCGGGGGGATGCGATCGAGGGCGGCAGCGAGATCGCGGACCGCCAAACCGATATCGGACTGGTTAGGGCCGGCGACGCCTATCCCATCCGCGACGTCGAGATCGAGGCAGTCCGGCGCCCGCAGCGCACGGCGCACATCGCTGCAGTGGGTGTTGTGCACGATGCACAGGAGCCAGGCCCGCAGGTTCGTCCCCGACCGGAAGAGATGCTGCTTCTCGATCGCCCGCTCGGCGGCGCTCTGGACAAGATCGTCGGCCACGTCGCGATCGCCGCGGCAGAGTTTGCGCGCGTACCGCCGCATGGCCGGCATCTCGGCCCGCAACGCTTCGCCGAAGGCACGCATCGCTTCCGCGTCGACGAGCGGTCGCGGGGCGCCTCTCACAGGCGGACCGCCTTCGACGCCGGGTTCGACAAGAGATTGCCGGCCCGCACATAGCGGCGCGCCACGTCGGCGTTCTGGTGGCCGGTCTGCTGCATGATGTGCGCGAGGTCCGCCCCGCCGCGAGCGGCCGAGGTTGCGAACCCGCTGCGCAGCGAGTGCCCGGCGAAAATCGCCGGATCGAGCCCGACCCGGGCGGCGGCTCTTTTTACGATCTGCGCAACCGCGTCGCCCGAAAGCCGGCGGCGGGGGCCGCTGCGGTCGAGCGAGAAGAAAACCGGACCCGCCACAATGCCGGCCGCCTCGAACCAGGTCTCGAGCGCCGCGACGGGGCAGGTCTGCGATTTGCGCGAGCGCGGGATGCCGACTTCGCGGCCGCGGCCCTCCTGGTCGGTCTTGCCGCGGCGGATCGTGATCTCGGCGCCGCCCGTGTTGACTTTTATGTCAACACGATCGAGCGCGACCAATTCGGAGCGGCGGAACGCGCCGGCGAACCCGACAAGCAGCACCGCGCGGTCACGGGTGCCGGCGAGCGTCGGCGGCAGCGCCCGGATCAGGCGGCGAAGATCCTCGGTGAGGAGCGCCGCTTTTCCCTCCTGCCGGCTGCCGTAGCGGCGGCGGATCCCCGAAAGGACCCGGGCGATTGCCGGGTGGCTCGCATCGAACCCCTGCCCGGCCAAGCGGTGCGCGGCGCCTATCGCGGCGATGCGGCGGGAGAGCGTCGAGGTTTTGAGCTGCCCGGCGCGCGCCGTCAGATAGGCGCCGACCGTCGCCGGATCGGCCGGCAGCGGGTCAAGGCCGAACGAAGCGCACCAATCAGAGAAATCAGCCCAATCGGAACGGTAGGCCCGCTCTGTCGCCGGAGCCCGCGAGGCGCGGGCAAATTCGGCGGCTCGGGCGCCGAGTTCGGAGAGGTCGATCGGGACGGCCGGGAGCCTTTCGGTCATACCCTCCGCCGCCAGTTATCGCGGGCTCGACACCCCGGTTGCGATGCCGCCGCTCAACCCCGATAATCCTTCTTCTCGCCGTCTCATTTCGGCGCCCCGTTCGGGTGCGCCATGACCGCGATAATCATGCCCGGCGGCGGGTCGGTCGAGGGCGTCGGCTTCGGGTCGCTGTCTCTGCTGGAGACCCGGGCGCGCCGTCGCGCGCGGGCGACCGTATCTCCTGCTACGGAGACCCTCGGCCGCTGCGCCCGGCCGGCGGATTCGATGCGGCAGCTTCGCGCGCCGCCCAGGAAGCCCCGCCGTTCATGGAGGGGAGGGTGCCAGAATGCTCACCACAATTCGGCGGGGATGCCGCTCTCCGCGGCGCGCTTTGCGGCGTGGGCCGCGCGGGCCGCTCGGCGCCGCTGCAGCTGGGCCTCGGCATGGGCAAGGAGAACGTCCCGGTCGGCGGCGGAAATGCTGCCTTGCGTCCGGGCGACGGCCGCCGTCGGGCAGCGGGTCACGCCGTGCGCCGCGATCCATTCGGAGACCGAGGCGATCGCCATGCTTCAGCGGGCCAGCGCGCGGATCACGACGGCGGCGAGCGAGAGGACCGCGAACAGTACGGTCATCCCGTCGAGCGCGCGCATCGCGGTCAGGCCGCGAGCCGTTGCGTCGCCGGCCCTGCCTCGAAACGCCAGCCGGCGCCGATGACCGTGTCGAT
>DASYYD010000467.1:0-6458 GCA_035934195.1 Allostellaceae bacterium
CGTTGCCCCGAGGCGACCGCATCCTCCTGCATCTCGATCGTGTCGCTGCCGTATTCGAGTTCGTAGGTGTGGCGCACGGTGCGGCCCGGCAACTTGCCCTTTTTGCGGACCATCGCGAAGCCCTGGCCGAGTTCGTAGGCGAGCGGCGCCGCAACGAGGAAACCGCGGGATTCGATACCGACGAGGAGGTCGGGCTGCCGCGGCCGCAATGCCGCGGCGAGCCGCCCTACGGTGGTGCGCCAGGCTTCGGCATGGGCGAGCAGGGTCGAGATGTCGTAGAATAGGATTCCCGGCCTCGGGAAATCGGGGATCGAGCGGATGTGCTGCTTCAGGTCCATGGCGAAGTTTCCTCGTGATCGGCGCGGCGCGGCGTTGCTCGTCGTTGCGGGATAGCCGCTTTTCGCATAGTTGGAAAGCCGTCCCTCGGTGGCGTTCGCAACCTCGAGAACCTGAAATGCCATGGCCGCAGCCCCGGCGACATTCGCGCTCTCGGAGGAAGACGGGTCGATCATCCTGCGTGCCGCCGGGGAGTGGCTGGTGGTGACCGCCGCCGCCCTCGACGACCGGTTGCGCCGGCTCGAGGTGCCGCAAGGACGGCATGTGACGTTCGACCTCGGCGCGGTCGAGCGGCTCGATACGGCGGGCGCCTGGCTGGTATTGCGCACCGAGCACGATCTCGCGGCGCGCGGCAACGCCGTCGAGATCAGAAACCTGCACGCCGAGTTCGCGCCGCTCCTCGCGCAGTTGCGCTCCGGCGGCATGGCGGCGCCGGCTCGGCACCCGCGGCCACCGCATCACACGCTCCTCGGCTTTGTCGCCCGGATCGGCGAGATCACCCTGGGCCTCTTCGCGCGCGGCTACAGCATCCTCTCCTTTTTCGGCCTCGTCTCGATCACGATGGGCCAGCTCTTCCGGCATCCGCGCCGGCTGCGGCTGACGCCGGTGGTGGCGCAGATGGAGCAGACCGGGGTCGACGCGCTGCCGATCGTCGGGCTCCTCTCGTTCCTCATCGGCATCGTGCTCGCCTATCAGGGCGCCGATCAGCTGCGCCGCTTCGGCGCCGAGATCTATACCGTCGATCTGCTCGGCGTCGGGGTTCTGCGCGAGCTCGGCGTCTTGATGACCGCGATCATCATCGCCGGCCGCTCGGGCAGCGCCTTCACCGCGCAGCTGGGGACGATGCGCGTCAACGAGGAGATCGACGCGCTGCGCACGCTCGGCCTCGACCCGATCGAGGTGCTGGTCATGCCGCGGCTGATCGCCTTGCTGTTGACCCTGCCGATGCTGGCCCTGTTCGCCGATTTCATGGGGCTGCTCGGCGGCTATCTGATGGCGTGGAGTTCGCTCGATATCACGATGCCGCAATTCCTCGCCGAGCTGCGTTATGCGCTCGGCAACTGGACCTTCTGGATCGGCATCATCAAGGCGCCGTTCTTTGCCGCGATCATCGCCTTGATCGGCTGCTACGAAGGGTTTCAGGTCTCGCGCAGCGCCGAGAGCGTCGGGCGCCTGACGACGTTGTCGGTGGTCGAGGCGATCTTCCTGGTGATCGTCACCGACGCCGGTTTTTCGATCCTCTTTTCGGTCCTGCGGATATGAGCGCCGCGCCGCCGAACGAGCCGATCATCCGGGTGCGCGGCCTCGTCAACCGCTTTGGCAGCGAGACGGTGCATGACGGCCTCGACCTCGAGGTCTATCGCGGCGAGGTGCTGGGGGTGGTCGGCGGCTCGGGGACCGGCAAATCGGTGCTGCTGCGCACCATCGTCGGCCTCAACCGCCCGGTCCGCGGCACAGTCGAGGTATTCGGCGAGAACGTGTTCGCGATGAGCGAGCGCGAGCGGCGCGATCTCGAACGGCGCTGGGGCGTTCTGTTCCAGGACGGGGCTCTCTTCAGTTCGCTGACGGTGGCGCAGAACATCCAGGTGCCGCTCAAGGAATATTTTGCGATGCCGCAGCGATTGATGGACGAGATCGCGACCTTCAAGCTCGGTCTCGTCGGGCTCCCCGAGGATGCCGGCGGCAAGTATCCCTCGCAACTTTCCGGCGGCATGCGCAAGCGCGCCGGCCTCGCGCGGGCGCTGGCCCTCGACCCGGAGATCGTTTTTCTCGACGAGCCGACCGCCGGGCTCGATCCGATCGCGGCCGGCGATTTCGATCGGCTGATCGGCGATCTGAAATCGAGTCTCGGTCTTACCGTATTCATGGTAACTCATGACCTCGACAGCCTCTTCGCGATCTGCGATCGGGTCGCCGTTCTGGTCGGCAAAAAGGTCAGGGTGGGGACATTGGAGCAGCACCTAAAAGACGACGATCCGTGGTTCCGGTCTTATTTTCACGGGCCGCGCGGCCGCGCCGCCCGACAATCGGGCGAGGGGGCGCGGGTCGCGCTGCCGGTGTGATCCGGGACGCGGGAGCCGAGGAAGATTAGATGGAAACCAGAGCACATTACGTTGCCGTCGGCGCCTTCGTGCTGGCGATGATTCTGCTCGCCTTCGTCGCGGTGCTGTGGCTGGGGCGCGTACAGCTGTCGCAGGAGCTGGCGCGCTATTACGTCTTCTTCAAAGGCTCGGTGAACGGACTCAGCAAGGGTGCGGCGGTGCAATACAACGGCATCCCGGTCGGCCGCGTCGTCGATGTCCGGGTTGATCGCGAGAACATCGAGCAGATCCAGGTGGCCGCCGAGATCGACGAGAACCTCGTGACCATCAAATCCGACGCGCGCGCTTACCTCGAAACCAACATCCTATCCGGCGTCTCGACCGTGCAGATCCGCGGCGGCACCAAGGAGGCGGCCGTCCTGACGGCGAGGCCCGGCCACAAATATCCGGTCATCCCCGCCGGCGAATCCTCGTTCCAACGGGTCTCGGCCACGGCGCCGCAGCTCCTCGACCACATCCTCCGGGTGGCGGACAATCTGAACAGGCTCTTGAACCGCCGCAACCGCCAGGCGCTTTCCGACACGCTCGCCAACACCGATATCCTGACCGCGCGCCTCGCGCGCCGCGCCGAGGAGCTGCACGAGGTCATCGCCAACGCCGACGGCGCGACCAAGCAGCTCGACACTCTGTTGCGTCATGTCGACGAGAGCTATGCCGGGCAGAACGGGCTGAAGGATCAAGCCTCGCAGTTGCTCGCCGGCTATACGAAGCTGGCGAAGAACCTCGACGACACCAACCGCCAGATTCAGGCCGTTATCGCGGAAAACCGGCCGGGCGTCCGCCAGTTCACCAGCCACACGCTCGGCGAGGCCGACCGGTTGCTCGCCGATGCGCGCCGCCTCGTCGCCGGGCTCGAGAGCGCGACGAGCGAGATCAAGCGCAACCCGTCCCGCATCTTGTTCGGCGACCGGCGCGAAGGCTATAAGCCGCGATGATGCCGCTGCCGCGCTTTCCCCGCCGCGCCGCCGCGCTGGCGACGATGCTCGCCTTGGGCGCATGTTCGAGCCTATTCGGCGGGCCGCCGGAAAATCTCTATCGGCTGGCGTCGCGGCACAGTTTTCCGGCCAGTCTGCCGCGCCGCGACGTGCGCCTCGTGGTCGATGTGCCGGGCGCCTCACCCGGGCTCGACACGACCCGCATCGCCCTCATCCGGCCGCCGGTGTCGTTCGACTATTTCGCTGATTCGGCATGGACCGCGCGCGCCCCGCTGGTCGTGCACGCCGCCTTGCTCGAATCCTTCGAAAACAGCCGCCGGCTCACCGTTCTCGATCGCGATTCGTTCGAGGCGGGGTCGGATTTCGTCTTGCGGACCGAGCTGCGCCACTTCGAAGCCGAATACGACAGCGCTGCCGCTCCTCCGCAGGCACGGGTGGCGATCAGGGTGCGGCTCGTCAGCGCCGGCGAACGGCGAATCGTCGCCGAGGCCGCGTTTGCGGGCCGCGAGAAAGCGGCGGCGAACGACGTGCCGCATGTCGTCGCCGCCCTCAACGACGCGCTCGGCGGGGTCATCGACGAGATCGTCGCCTGGACCCTCGCCAATCCCGCTTTGTCGGCAGCCCGGCGCTGATTATTCTCGCATGGACAAGCGGGGAGGCGACGGATTGCGCGTCGGCGCGGAGGATCTCGCACGGATGGCCGAGGCGGCCGAGGTCATGCGCGCGTGCCGCCGCGAGCTCGCCGGAAAAGCCGGCGGCGTCATTGCCGAGGCGACCGAGGGCGCCGCCGCCGTCGATGACTGGCGGCATTATCCCGAGGGCGAGGTCTACGACCCGCACAGCCATGCGCAATATTTCTATCACGCGCACCCCCCGGCGGTGCGCACACCGGGCGAGCACGGCCACTTTCACACTTTTCTGCGCGCCGAGGGGATGCCCGGCGCGGTGCCGCTGTTGCTGCCGGAGATTGCGGTCGCCGACGCCCCCGCACCCACCCCGCAGGGCGCGCCGCTGCAGCGCGGCAGCCGCAGCGAGGTCTGTCATCTGGTGGCGATCGCGGTCGATCCGCGCGGCGAGCCCATCCGTCTCTTCACGACCAACCGTTGGGTCACCGGCGAGGCCTGGTATCGGGCCGACGACGTGATCGCGATCCTCGATCGCTTCAGGATCGCCCGCGGCGCCCTGTGCGACCGCTGGCTCGGGGCGATGCTCGCGCTGTTCCGTCGCGAGATCGCCCTGGTGTTGCGGCAGCGCGACGACGCCGTGATGGGCTGGCGCCGCCGGCGCCGCTCGCACGTTTTCGAGGATCCGCGGTTCGAAATCTGCTCGAGCGTCGCGGTCGATCTCGACGCCCAACTGGCGCGCGTCGAGCGGATGCGCGGGGAGGGGCCGGCCGCGGCCTCGGCCGGGCGCCGGCGGAGGCTGCCGCCGATGGCCGAAGGCTGGGGATGATCAGTGCGGCGGCGGCGCCGACAGCAGCTGGCGCGGCGGCAGGTTTCCCCTTTGCAGGCAGCGCTGAAGCTCGGCTTCCCGCTTGGCGTTCTCCTCGGCCGTGAAGTCGGGATAGGCGGTCTGCGCCTGGCGCGCGCAGACATCCATCAGCTTCCATTGCGCGATGACGGCGTTGCCCTGCAGGGTGGCGGCCTCGGCCGGCCCCGCGAACAGCATGAGCGCGATCACGAAGAGTTGACAGAGACGATACATCCGGGCCCCTCGATGCCGGCGGCAGATCGCGCATTATACACCCTCGCGTCGCAGGCCGCTGTTGCGCCCGGCCGAAATCTCGGGCTGCATAGCCACAAGCCAGCGGAGGGAAGCGATGTTGAAGATCTGGGGACGGACAACCTCGTCCAACGTGCAGAAGGTGCTGTGGTGCTGCGCCGAGCTCGAGATCCCCTATGAGCGGGTCGACTGGGGCGGGCCTTTCGGCGGTAACGAGGACCCCGCCTATCGCAAGCTGAACCCGAACGGCCGGGTGCCGACGGTCGAGGACGACGGCCTCGTCATCTGGGAATCGAACACGATCTGCCGCTATCTCTGCACAACGCGCGGCGGCGAGCGGCTCTACCCCAAGGACCCGCGCGCCCGCACGCAGGTCGAACGGTGGATGGATTGGCAGCTCGCAACCCCCGGCGGGCCGATGGGGGCGCTCTTGCAGCAGCTTTACCGCACCAAACCCGAAGCCCGCGACCAGAAGGCGATCGAGGCGGCGCGGCAGCAGGCGCTCGCCGCCTGGAAGATCGCCGAGGGGGCACTAGAAGAGCAGCCCTATCTCGCCGGCTCCGAGCTGAGCCTCGCCGAGATCACCCTCGGCACCCTCGTCTATCGCTGGCACGTCTTCCCGATCGAACGGCCGGAGCTGAAGAATTTGCGCGCCTGGTACGAGCGCATGCGCGGGCGTCCGGGCTTCAAGAAGCATATCGAAATCCCGATCAGCTGATCCCGCCGGGGCGGCCGAGACAAAAGGAAAGGGGGGCAGAATGCGCTTATCGATGCTGGGGATCGGCTTCGCCATCCTCGCCGTGCTCGCGTGGCTCGGCTTGCGCCCCGCCACCATGGCCGCGCCCGCCCCCGGCGCGGCGGCGGTCGTCATGCAACGCCAGGCGGTGATGAAGGGGCACGCCACCGATCTGAAGGCCGTCAAGGGTTATCTCGAGGGTACGGTGAACAAGGCGGTGGCGGAGGAAAAGGCAACCGCGCTCGCCCGCTCGATCCGCAACGAGCTGCCGAAGCTCTTCCCGCCGGGGACCGGCATGGCGGAGGTTCCGGCCTCGCATGCGAAGCCGAACATCTGGAGCGAGCCGAAGCGGTTCTCGGCCGCGCTCAACACCGCCACCGAGAAGACCGCCGCGCTCGCCGCCGCCGTCAAGACCGGCGACAAGACCCAGATCGCGGCGGCCTTCGGAGAGGCTGGGAAAGCCTGCGGCGGCTGCCATCGCGACTTCAAATCGCGCGCGGATTGACACGCGGCGCGTCGGCGCTGCTCCTCCTCGCGCTCTTCGGCGCCTCCCCGGCTCTTGCCGAAAGCGCCGCCGTCGAGCGCGGCGCCTACCTCGCCGGCGCGGCCGGCTGCGCCGGCTGCCAT
>DASYYD010000469.1:0-5330 GCA_035934195.1 Allostellaceae bacterium
ACATCAGAATGCGCCATGCGGTCTCCCGCACATGGCGGCGATCGCCGGCGACGACGAGATCGCGGCGCGCGAGGTCGAAGGCCGGGTCGATCGGCAGCAGCGGGCGGCCGCAGCCGCGGCAAAGTACGGAAGGCGCGGGCAATGTGCTGTTCCCCCTTCCCCGCCTGTCGAAATCGTCGATCAGCGGGCGCGGTGCAAGCCCATTAGGGCGCCGCGCAGCGCGAACTCTTTGGCGCGGCGCGCCAAACGCGCCTCCTGCGCCTCGAAATGCGCCCACAGCCCCGCCCTGTCGGCGGCGGAAATCCGCGCGCTCGTCGGCGCCGCCGATGCCGTCGGGCAGCGCGTGACGCCGTGCGCGGCGATCCATGCCTCGATTTCGCTCACCGCTTCCCCTCGATGGCGATCACCCGGCGCACCTGTTCGGCGCGCCAATGTTCTTGCCCGCCGGGCGTCCTGACGCCGCGCGCCGTGAGCGCCTGGGCGATCTCGGTCAGGGTTTCGCAGCCGGCCTTGCGGGCGGCGCGGATCAGCGGCGCGACCTCGCGCGCCTTGGCGCGGGCCTGCCGCTTGCGGGCGGCGCCGGCGCCGGCCGAGCGCAAATTCGGGTTGCCGAGCTTGCGGCCGCGCGCCCTGGCGGCGGCGAGCGCGGCCTTGGTGCGCTGCGAGATCAGCCCCGCCTCGAGCTCGGCCACGGCCGCCATCAGCGTCAGAAAGAACTTCCCCATCGGCCCCGGCGGCAGCTGCGGCAGGTCGCAGAACGCGACGCCCGCCTCGCCGGCGCCCTCGGCGACCGACAGCAGAAACCGCGCGTTTCGCGCCAGGCGGTCGAGCTTGGCGACGACGAGCGCCGCCTTCTTCGCGCGGCACGCCGCGAGCGCGGCGGCGAGCTCGGGCCGGTCGTTCTTCCGGCCGCTCTCGACTTCCTCGAATTCGTGAATTACCCGGCCGCCGGCGGCGGCGGCATAAGCGGCGACCGCGGCCTTCTGCGCCTCGATGCCGAGCCCGCTCCTGCCCTGCCTGTCGGTCGAGACCCGGTAATAGGCGACGAGCGAGGGCGCGGCGATCGCCGCTCCAGCGCCCTGCGCAGGCGAAAGGCGAGGCATTCTCTGGCCTTTCACGCCGATGGACGGCCCGTCAGCCGGCGTGCCGCGCACCAAACGAGCGTTTGGCCGCGTGAACCGGGGCTACAGCCGGTAATGGAGCGCGAGGGCGCGCAGCGCGCGAACCAGCACGGCGCCGGCGAGGAACGTGGGGATGCGGTATTGCAGCGCCCAATCGGCCAGCCCGCGATCGAGGCCGACGACGTGCCAGAGGCAGGAGCTCTCGGGCGAGCCGAGCGGGCCGGCGGCGAGCAGCGCGCGCCAGAGCCGGCGCCGCGCCGCATCGGGCTCGCTCGCCGCAGCTGGCGCGCGCAGCCGGCCGGGATCTCCGGCCTTCAGCTTTTCAAAGCGGGCGCGCAGAAAGGCGGCGCGGAATTCGCCGGCGGCTTGCCGCATCGCGGCGGTGATCTCGCCGCGGCGCTCGAGCAGGACGATGAAATCGACGGCGACGCAGGGGCGCGACGGGCTCCCGAATTCGTCGGCTATCGCGCGGTCGGGCCACTCCACGATCCCGTGCGCGAGGCGCTCCGGGGTCGGCGGCAGGGCCAGCGATCTCAGCCGGCCTTTCGGGGTGCGCTCGCCGGGCTTTCGCCGCCTGCCCATCGACAAAACGACCAGCCCAGCATTTCGGCAATTCTACCGGCGCGACATGAAAACCGCGTTATCGCCGCGCCACCGCCTTGTCGCAGCAGAACAGCGCGAGCCGCAGCTTGACGAGCGCCCGGTTGAGCTCGTGGAAAGTGCTCGGCAGCTGGGCCGACAGCTGCGCCGGCTTCGGGAAGAACTCGCACTGCGCGCAGGCGCCGCGCACCGCCGCGGCGACCGCCCAGGCCGGCAGCGGCGCGAAGACCTGCTCGTAGATCGGCAGCTGCGCCGTCCAGTTGTCGGGCCAGCCGAAGAGGGCGCCGAGCGGCGCCAGCGCGTCGAGCAGCTGCTGCGGCCCGATCGGCGCGAGGGAGCGCTCGGCATCGGCGGTCGCGGCGAGGATGTCATCGCGCCCAACGGGCAAGGAATGGCTCGGGATCCACCCCTCGATCCAGGAGAAATTGGCGGTTCGCTTCCCAACCGAGCCGCTGGCGGCGCTCCCAGGCAGTCTCACGACGCTTCCGGCCATCGCGGTCTCCGTTCAAGGGCAACAGGATCTCGCCCTGCAGCGGGCGGGGCGAACTGGTCAAATCCGAACCTTTTCGACCAAAGGCTGGAGATCCCCCCCGCTCGTGGGGGGGATATAGGGGGGGACTTTCTGACTCTGGTTCTTCGGAAGGGGGTCTGGGGGAAGGCGTTGCATGCAACGGGGGTGCAACGGGGGGTGCAACGCCTGCAACGGGGGGTGCAACGCCTGCAACGCCGAGGTCGAACGCCATCTGCGCCGAGCCCTGGCGGCGCCGCTCGCGCAACCGCCGCGAACGCAGCGTCGATGCCTTACATGCAGCCGGCGCCGCTTGGCTGGCCGCCGCCGCGTTCTGTCCCTGCCGGGATACCCATGCCCGCAAGCTGTCGCCGACGATGACGCCGATCTCGCGCAGCCCGGCGATGATGCGCTCGATGAGCTCGCGCGGCCGGCGCAGCCTGGCCGCGACGAGCCGCGGGTCGAAACCGGCGATCGAGCCGCGCTCGGCCGCTTTGCTGGCGTATTCGCACAGCTTGGCGAAGGTGAAGGAGACGAGCTCGATCGGCGCGTCGGCGATCTCGGCGACGACATCCCATTTGGCGTCGTCGACCATGCCGTCGAAGTGCTTGAACCAAAAGGCGCTCATGGCCGCGCCTCCCAGGCGGCGAGGCGGCCGGCGTCGACGATGAGCATGTCCTCGAGGGCCCGCCAGATCCGGCGCGCCACCGCCCGCCAGCGCGTATCGTCACCCAGATCCTCGGGAACCTTGACCCAGCGTATCGCGTTGCAATGTGTCCCTGACGGCATGGATTGCGTCTCCTGAGGCCCGATCCGTGTTGCGAGGGTCGCGCCGCGGGCACGGATGCGGCCCTCTTTCCCCCAACGCTCGGGGCCGCTAAGGCCCCGCTCCTTCGCCGCCTGTTCCCATCCCCCAGGCGGCGAAGCTTTTTTCAGGCGCGCCCGGCCGCGCCCCGCATCTGCGCCCGCTGCTGCGGCGTCGTGCGCTCCGCCAGCGCGCAGGCCTCCTCGATCAGGCGGGCAAAGGCCCGCATCGTCGCGGCCGGCGCCGTCATCTCGTGCGGCCCGCACGGAAAGCCAATCCTCAGCGTCACCTGGCCGTCGATCTCGACGCGGCTGGCGATCTCGACTTCGCTCACGGCAGCGCTCCCCACTCGCCGAGCCGGTCGATCAGCCCTTCCCAGCTGCGGCAATAGGCATGGCAGATGCCGAGCCGGGCGCAGCGCGCGGCGAACGCCTTCTGGTCCTCGCTGGCGGCGCCGGCGGCGTGGTAGCCGAAGAGATCGCGGTGCGCCGGCCGCTTCAGCTCGACAAAGCCGCCGCCGCCGGGCCACAGCAGGACGAGATCGGAAGCGCCTGGTATCAGCATCCCGTCCGCCTTCATGCGGGCGATCAGCCGCGCCTTGATCTGCCGCTCGCCGTCGTCGCGCGCCGGAATGTGCAGCCCGTTCGGCGTCGCCACCGGGATCACCGGAAAGCCGCCGGCCCGCAGGCGCAGCAGGATCTCGCCGAGCAGCGTGCGCTCGGCCTCGACGCGGCGCGCGCTCATCGGCGCTTCTCCCTGAAGGGTCCCGATGGGAGCGGCCGCGCGGCCCGGATGCGGGCGAGCTCGCGTTCGCTTTCGAGGCGCGCGAGGCGCAGCTCGTGACGGGCGAGCTTGCCGACGATAAGCACGAGCCCGATGGCGATCCCGCCGAAGGCGGCGATCAGAAGGAGCTCGGCCTCGGTCATAGGCGCAAAGCAGGCGAGGGTTGGCCGGCGGCGTTGCCCAATTCAATGGGATCGCCGCCGGCCGCTCTAAAGGGGGCCGCCGCCACGTCCATCCCCGGCGCCGACATGGAAGCGCTAGATCCGGGTTCGGCTTCGGCACCCGCTTTCGCGGGCCGAGGCCCCGGTGCGCCCGGGTTGCGCGCGCCGGCGCTCTGCATCTCGATCGCCCGCGCGATGCGCAGCGCGCCGCGCGCCTTGCCGGCGCGGCGCGCGGTCATTGCAGCGTCGCCGCTTCGCCGTCCTTGCGCGGTTTGGAGCGCGGGCGCCGCGCCGCCGGCGGCGCGGGCAGCCCAGGCGCGTCGCCGAGCAGGTCCTTCTGCGCGAAGACGCCGAGCGCGTCGCAATAGGCCGCGAGCGAGGCCAGGTAATCGTTGCGCTTCTCCCGCTCCATGCCCTTGAGGCGCACCGCCTCCCTGAGCGCGCGCCGGTTGAAGCCGAGGTCTTCGGCCTCCTGGTAGACGTTCCCGAGGTCGCTGCGCGCGTCGTCGAGCTCGCTCTTCTTCGCCTCGATGCGCGACACCAGCCCCTTTAACTTGCCGAGTTCCATGCGCTCCTCCCTCTGGTTTGCCTTCAGGCGCCGTCGCCCGCAGGCACGATCCCGAAAAAGTCGTTAGGCGTCACCTTGCCGCCCGAAGCATCGAAGATCTGCGCCATCGCCACGCCTTCGGGAACGCGCTCGCCGCGCGCCCAGCGCCGCACAGCCTCCCCCGAGACCGGGTCCCTCAGCCGGCGCGCGAAGCTGGCGCAGCTCTCGCCGGTTTCCGCGAGGTAGTCTTCCAACCGCATGTCCGCGACCTCCTGCTTGCGGCTTAACACCGTTCCGGTGTAGCTGTCAAGCGATGTCGCGAGATTTTACACCGCATTGGTTGTGGGAGACCGCCGGCCGCTGGGTCCATCCTCGGCGCATGCCGGAAACCCTGCTCCTGCGCCTGGCTCGAGAGCGCGCCCTGTCTTTCGCGGAGATCGCCCGCCGCGCCGATCCGCCGACCTCGCAGCAGCAGGTCGAGCGCCTCGCCAAGGGGGCGCGCGCCCTCGACGCCGAATGGGGCCTGCGTCTCGGGCCCGCGCTCGCGGTGGCGCCGCAGGACCTCGTCGAGGGCCGCATCAAGCGGGTGCGCCTCGAGCTGGCGATCGCCTCCGCCTTCTCCGAGGCGCGCCCGGCGCAGTTCGAGCTGCCGCCCGAGGAACGGGAATGGATCGAGGCGCCGCGCGGCCTCGAACGCAAGGAGGAATGCTTCGCCGCCCTCGTCGCCGACGACAGCGCGGCGAAGCTCTATCCGAAGGGCTCGATCCTTTTCGTCCGTCGCCTTCCCGAGGCGGGCGCCTCCCTG
>DASYYD010000081.1:0-4777 GCA_035934195.1 Allostellaceae bacterium
AAACCGCTGATCGAGACGTAGACGATGGAGGGTGCGCGGGCGCGGACTGCCGCCTCGTCCAGCCCGAGGCGCTCGACAACGCCGGGGCGGAAATTCTGCACGAAAACGTCGGCGCCGGCGGCGAGCCGCAAGACGGCTTCGCGCCCCTCGGCGATCTTCAGGTCGATGACGACCGAGCGCTTGTTGCGGTTGTTGTTGAGGAAGGAGGCGGCGAGCCCGCCGCGCCGGTGGGCGCCCTGGCGGGTGTGGTCGCCGCCGTCGGGCGGCTCGATCTTGATCACGTCGGCCCCCTGGTCGCCGAGGATCATCGTGCCCAAGGGCCCCGAAACGTTCGAGGTCAGGTCAATGACGCGATACCCGTTGAGCGGACCCGGCATCATGCGGCCTTTCGGCTGAGAAGAGCGCCCTCGCGATAGCACAGCGGCAGGCGTCGGGGAATACCGGCGCCTCGCGGTTTGACATTGCACGGACGCCGCCGCGTGCTTCGAGACGCGCCCTCTGGGGCGCTCCTCAGCATGAGGAGGTTCTTGGTGGCACCACGAAAAACCGTCATCCTGAGCGCCTCGCGAAGCGAGGCCTCGAAGGACGCAGGATGCCTCTCCAGGATAAAGTCTCGTGCTTTCGCTGCGCCACCTTCGGCGGAGGGGCCGGCCAATGAGCCTCGAGGCGCCGCCCGGATTGCCGATCGGGCGGCCGATGCCGCGGCCGGCGACGCGGCGGCTCGCCGAAGGGCGAGGCCGCTACGTCGACGATTTCGTGCTGCCGCGCATGCTGCACGCCGCGTTTCTGCGCAGCCCGCATGCGCGCGCGGAGATCGGGCGGCTCGACACGGCGGAAGCCGCCGCCTCGCCCGGCGTCGCGCGCGTCTTCACCGGCGAGGACCTGGCGAAGGTTTGCCGCGGCTGGCGCGGCAATTCGGCGGCCTATCCGGGGATGAATTCGCCGTTACAGCGTCCGCTGGCGATCGGGCGAGCGAGCTTTCAGGGAGAGCCGGTGGCGCTCGTCCTCGCCGACAGCCGGGCGCAGGCGGAGGACGCGGTCGAGAAGATCGCCATCGTGTGGCGCCCCGAACCCGCCACCTCGAGCCTCGAAGCGGCGGCCGGCGAGCCGCCCGCGCACCCCGGGCTGCAAAGCAATCTCGGCTGGCATTATGAATTTGCCACACCGGGCTTTAGCCAAATCTTCGCCGGCGCGCAGACGGTCGTCGAGGACCGCCTCGTCTTCGGCCGGCACACCGGCGTGCCCCTCGAGCCGCGCGGGCTCGTCGCCGAGTACGACCCCGGCGAGGGCATCCTCACCCTGCATCACTCGCACCAGGTGCCGCACCAGATGCAGCAGCATTTCGCCGATCTGTTGGGGCTCGGCGAGCACCGCGTGCGCGTCGTCTGCCCCGATGTCGGCGGCGGTTTCGGCATCAAATTGCACCTCTACCCCGACGAAGTCGCAGTCGCCGCCGCCGCGCTCCTCGCCCATCGCCCGGTCAAATGGATCGCCGACCGGCTCGAATCCTTTATGAGCGACATCCACGCCCGCGAGAACGTCGTCGCCGCGCGGCTCGCGCTCGACACGGAAGGCGGGCTGATCGGCTTCGATTTCCAGGACGTCTGCGGCATGGGCGCCTATTCGATCTATCCGCGCGCCAGCCCCGGCGAGGCGCTCGGCGCCGTGCGCACGATGGGCGCCCCATACTCCTTCCGGCATTTCCGCGCCGTCGCCGAAGCCGTCTTCCAGAACCGGCCGCCGACCGCGATGTACCGCGCCGTCGGCTTTCCGATCGGCACGACGACGACCGAGCGGCTCCTCGACCGCGCCGCCCGCGCACGCGGCGAGGACCCGGCCGCCTTGCGCCGCCGCCTCTACATGCGGCCCGAGGAGATGCCCTGCACGTCGCCGAACGGCAGCCGCTTGTTCGAGTTGTCGCACGAGGCCTGCCTCGACCGTCTCCTCGCGCTGATGGATTACGAGGCGCTGAAGGCCGAGCGCGAGAGGCTGCGCAAAACGGGCGCCTGGCGGGGCATCGGGCTCGCCGCCTTTGTCGAGATGACGGCGGCCGGGGTCGAGGTCTATGGGGCCGCCGAACGCCCCGTCATCGCGATGGACAGCGTCGCGCTGAAGATCGAGCCCTCGGGCGGCGTGCGGGTGCTCGCCAGCGTCACCGAACAGGGCCAGGGGACGAGCGCGGCGATCGCGCAGATCGTCGCCGCGGCGCTCGGCGTCGGGGTCGAGGCGGTGCACGTCACGACCGGCGACACCGCCGTGGTGCCGGCAGGCGGTGGCGCCTGGGCCTCGCGCGGCGTCGCGATCGGCGGCGAGACCGCCTGGGAAGCCGGCCGGCGCCTCAGGGAACAGGTATTGCGCCTCGTCGGCCGGCTGTTGCAGACCGACACGCAAACGCTCGACCTCGTCGATGGCGTCGTCGTCGAACGCGAAGGCGGCCGGCCGCGCATGCCGCTCGGAGACCTCGCCGAACTCGCCTATATGAGACCCCACCTGTTGCCGCCCGACGCGCCCTTGGAAATGGCCGTGTCGCACCAATATCGCCGCACGGCGGAAGCCTGGATCCCGACCAACGGCATCCAGGCCTCCTATCTCGAAATCGATCCCGAGACCGGCATCGTCACCCTGCTCAGACATTGGTGCGTCGAGGATTGCGGCCGCGTCATCAACCCGCTGCTGCTCGACGAACAGATCCGCGGCGGCGTCGTCCAGGGGATCGGCGGCGCGCTCTTCGAAGCCTGCCGCTATGACGAAGAGGGCCAGCTGCAAAGCGGCACACTCGCAGACTACCTCGTGCCGATGATGGGCGAGATGCCCGACATCGTTGTCGGCCATGTCGAGACGCCCTTTTCCGGCACCGCGCTCGGCGCCAAGGGCGCCGGCGAGAGCGGCACCTGCGCCGCCGCCGCCGCCGTCTTGAACGCCGTCAACGACGCGCTTCAGCCCCTGGGCGCCGAAGTCTCGGAACTGCCGATGACCCCCGCCGTCATCCTCGCGGCGCTCGAAAAGGCGAGCGCGGCGAAGTAGGATTCAAGCGGCAATCGGGAGCGGGCGCATGGAAATCGGCATCTTTCATGAATTCGGGCGGCGCCGCGGGCAGAGCGAGGCGCATGCCTTCGGCGAAGCCTTCGATCTCGTCGACGCCGCCGAGCGCTTCGGCCTCGACGCGGTGTGGCTCGCCGAGATCCACGTCGCGCCGGAGCGCTCGGTGCTGTCCGCCCCGCTCAACATCGCGACCGCGATCGCCTGCCGCACCGAGCGCGTCAAGATCGGCATCGCCGTGCAGGTATTGCCGCTCTGCCATCCGCTGCGGCTCGCCGAGGAGGCCGCGACCGTCGACCACATCAGCAGGGGACGGCTGATTTTCGGGGCGGGCCGCAGTGGCCTGCCGCGCACCTACGAAGCCTATGGGTTGCCCTATGGCGAGAGCCGGGAGCGCTTCAACGAGACGCTCGAGATCCTGCGGCATGCCTGGAGCGACGAGCGCTTCTCCTACCGCGGCAACTACTACAAGTTCGACAATGTCTGCCTCGTGCCGAAGCCCTATCAGCGGCCGCACCCGCCGATCCGGGTCGCCGCCAACAGTGACGACACGTTTGTCGCCATGGGCCGGCTCGGCCTGCCGATCCTCGTCGCGGTCAGGCGCGGCACGCTCGAAGAGCTGGCGCCGAATTTGCGCGCCTATCGCGCCGCCTGGCAGGCGGGCGGCCATCCGGGCGAGGGCGAGGTTTACTTGCGGGTTCCGGTTTTTGTCGGCGAGCGCGACGCCGAAGCGCGTGCCGTCCCGGAAGAGAGCATCATGTATTTCTACCGCTATCTCGGCGAGCGGCTCGCCGATTCGGCGACCCGCGCCGGGGTCTCGGACGCGGTCGACCGCGCCGCGCGCGGCCAGCGCCTGCAGAACATCACCTACGAGGAGGCGCTGCGCGACAAGGTCATCGTCGGCAGCCCGGCAACCGTCGTCGATCGATTGAAGGGGTTGCAGCGCGACCTCGGCATCGACGGCATCCTCGCCGAGCTGAATTGCGGCGGGCTGCTGGCGGCCGAGGACGTCACCCGCTCGCTCGAGCTCCTGTGCGCGGAGGTCATGCCGGGCGTTCACTGAACCAATCGAGGGAGGAGAACCGATGAAGCTCGCGAGCTTTACCCTGTCGGGAAAGAATTCCTACGGCATCGTCGTCGGCGACGGCATCGTCGATCTCGGCCGCCGCCTCGGCGAGCGCTATCCGAGCCTGCGCGCGGCGATCGCCGGCGGCGCACTCGCCGACAAGAGCCTCGCCGGCGAGACGCCGGACGTCGCGCTGTCGCGGGTCAGCCTGCTGCCGCCGATCCCCGACCCCGACAAGATCATCTGCGCCGGCCTTAATTATCGCGCCCACGCCGCCGAGGCCGGCGCCAAGCCGCCCGAGCACCCGCCCATCTTCCTGCGCCTCGCAAACACGCTCGTCGGACATGACGGGGCGATGGTGTGCCCGAGCATCTCGGGCGATTTCGACTACGAGGGCGAATTGGCGCTCGTCATCGGCAAGCCCGGCCGCCACATCCGACGCGAGGACGCGCTCCAACACGTCTTCGGCTACGCCTGCCTCAACGACGGCTCGATCCGCGACATTCAGTTCAAACACTCGATCGCCGCCGGCAAGAATTTCCACAAGACGGGCGGCTTCGGGCCCTGGCTCGCCACCGCCGACGAGATCCCTGACCCGAGCCGCCTGCACATGACGACCCGGCTCAACGGGACGCAGGTGCAACACACGGGCATCGACGATCTGATCTTCGA
>DASYYD010000123.1:0-2460 GCA_035934195.1 Allostellaceae bacterium
ATGGCAAAGCCTCGACGCGCTGACCGCCCCCTTGCGGCGCCACAGCCGCCAGGGCTGTCATCGCGAGGCGCGTAGGCGCCGCAGCAATCTCGCCGAGATTGCCTCGCTTCGCTCGCAATGACAGCCTGCCTCGGCACCCGAATCTGAGGGAGCGGACGAAATGGGCAGCGTCAATCAGAGCATCGATCTGCGGCAGCAGGGCGAGATCGCGATCGTGGTCATCGACAACCCGCCGGTGAACGCGCTGAAGCGCGAGGTGCGCGCCGGGCTCGTCGAGGCATTGCGCCAGGCCGGCGCGGACGAGCGGGTCAGGGCGGTCGTGCTCGAGGGCGCCGGGCGCGGCTTTTCCGCCGGCGCCGACATCGGCGAATTCGGCGCCCCGCTCGTCGCGCCCGGGCTCGGCGAGGTATTGGCCGCCATCGAGGCGATGCGGAAGCCGGTCATCGCCGCGATCCACGGGCTGGCGCTTGGCGGCGGGCTCGAACTGGCGCTCGCCTGCCATTTCCGGGTGGCCTCGCCCGAGGCGCGGCTCGGCCTCCCAGAGATCAAGCTCGGGATCCTGCCCGGCGCCGGCGGCACGCAGCGCCTGCCGCGGCTTTTGGGGCCGCAGAAGGCCCTCGCCATGATCCTTTCGGGCGATCCGGCGCCCGCCGCGGCGCTCGCCGCCGACGGCGTCGTCGATGCCGTGGCCGACGGGGCGCTCGAACCGTTCGCGATCGAGTTCGCGCGCCGGGTCGTCGCCGAAGGCCGGCCCTTGCGGCTCGTTCGCGACCGCGAGGAGAAGCTCGGGGCAGCGAAGGCCGACCCACGGCCGTTCGACGAGGCTGCCGCCGTCTTGACCCGCCGGGCGCGCGGCGAAGCGGCGCCCCTGGCCGCCGTCGAGGCGGTGCGCAACGCCTTCATCTTGCCCTTCGACGAGGGGCTGCGGCGCGAGGGCGAACTCTTCCGCCGGCTCGTCACCGGCGAGCAGTCGCGCGCCCGGCGGCATATCTTTTTCGCCGAACGCGAGGCGCTGAAGCTGCGCGACATGCCGGCCGGGACCGAACCTGCCGCGATCGCCAGGGCCGCCGTCATCGGCGCCGGCACGATGGGCGGCGGCATCGCGATGTGCTTCGCCAATGCCGGGATACCGGTCACCGTCATCGAGACCGGCGCCGATCTGTTGCAGAAGGGCATCGACCGGATCGCCGGCAATTACCGCGTCAGCGTGTCGCGCGGCGCCTTGCAAGCGGCCGAAATGGAGCGCCGTCTCGCGCTGATCGCGGGCGCGGTCGGCGTCGAGGCGGCGGGCGCGGCCGATATCGTCATCGAGGCGGTCTTCGAAGAAATCGAATTGAAGAAGCGGGTTTTCGCCGAACTCGACCGGGTGGCGAGGCCCGAGGCGTTTCTCGCCAGCAACACCTCGACCCTCGACGTCGACGAGATCGCGCGCGCGACGGGCCGCCCGCAATCCGTCCTCGGCATGCATTTCTTCAGCCCGGCCAACGTCATGTGGCTGTTGGAAGTGGTGCGCGGCAAAGCGACCTCGTTTCCCGCGCTGGCGACGGCGATCGCGCTCGGCCGCCGCCTCGGCAAGGTGCCGGTCACCGTCGGCGTGTGCTACGGGTTTGTCGGCAACCGCATGCTGGCGCGCCGCTCGGTCGAGGCGGAGCGGCTGCTGCTCGAAGGCGCCTCGCCGCAACAGGTCGACGCGGCGCTCTACGATTTCGGCTTTCCGATGGGCCCCTGCGCGATGATGGACCTCGCCGGGCTCGATGTCGGCTGGCTGATCCGCAAGGGGCGCGGCGAGCGCGCCGTCATCGAGGACGCGCTGTGCGAGAAGGGGCATTTCGGTCAGAAGACGGGGAAGGGGTATTTCCGCTACGAACCCGGCTCGCGCGCGCCGCTTCCCGACGCGGAGGCCGAGGCGATCATCCGCGACGCCGCCGCCAGGCTCGGGGTCAGCCGCCGCGACATCGGCGCCGAGGAGATCGTCGAGCGGCTGATCTTCCCGATGATCAACGAGGGCGCGCGCATCCTCGAAGAAGGCATCGCCTCGCGCCCCGGCGACATCGACGTGATCTGGGTCTACGGCTATGGCTGGCCGGCCTGGCGCGGCGGCCCGATGTTCCATGCCGACGAGCTGGGGCTCGAGAGCGTCGTCCAAAGGCTCGCCCGCTATGCCGAGCGGTCGCGCGACGAGAGCCTCAGACCGGCCCCGCTCCTCGCCCGGCTCGCCGCCGCGGGCAAGGGCTTCGCCTCGCTCGGGCCCTGACGAAGGGCTGCGCGCGCGCCGCGCGTTTGCTGTATCCTGGCGCCGGCGACAAAAGGAGCTGCCCGATGGATCTGCGCTTCACCCCCGAGGAGCTTGCCTTCCGCGACGAGGTGCGCAGCTTCATCCGCTCGGCCTGCCCGGCGGCCATCCGCGACAAGATGGTCGAAGGCCGGCGTCTCGCCAAGGACGACATCGTCACCTGGCAG